>JABFRJ010000508.1 GCA_013141255.1 Hyphomicrobiaceae bacterium | reverse complement strand
CCTATGCCGCCTGCCGACATACCGCTATGCACCATGCTGCGCGACCTGTTGGCCCCCTAAGCAAACCGCTTGAGGACCAAAGTATGCCACCTGTCACGACCCAAATCGCCAAACGGCCCTCGCGCGCAAGCACCCTCATTGCAAATTGGCGCACGAATACGAAGGGCTCCACAGCGATTGAGTATAGTTTGATTGCCGCGCTCATCGCGATTGGCATCATCGGTGGAGTTACAAATTTAGCCGGATCGGCGACAACCGGCTGGAATGGCATCGCCAACAAGGCCGGCAATGCTATGAAATGAATAACGCGTAGGTGAACGAATCTCATTCAATCTCGGCGCTCGCTATTCGCGGCGTTTTTTAGCATTCAGCACATCGGCCAATCGAAGTTGCGCCGCCCCTGGCTGCAAGGGCTTTTGTTGGCTTTCATGTGGCGCCCATCCTGTCACTGTTATAATTTCCAAAGTAGCCGTTACACGCGCGTGCTCACCCGCCCATGCCTTTTGATAATGATCAACCACTCGCTTTAAGGTCTCGCGTCGCAAGCATCCGCGACGTCGTTCCATCAACACGTTCGTGACCGCCATATCCCGAAGATCACGCATCAACGCCAACGGATGGGCATACGTCACCGCGACAGTATCCACATCGGCAACCGGCAACGCAAACTTCGCGCGTTGCAATAGCCCCCCCATCTCCCGAACATCAATCATTGGATGGACATGCGGACTGACGCCAGTCACCAGCTCCGACTCCACCGCAAGGAAACTCGCCCGCAACTCATGCAGCGATCGCCCACCGATCAAATTGGCGACCAGCAACCCGTCCGGCTTCAATGCACGTCGCAACTGCGCCAAAACGCCCGGCAAATCATTAATCCAATGCAGCAGTAACGGTGACACAATAAGGTCGAACGATCCATCCAACACTCCTAGTGTTTCAAGCGACCTCAATTGCTGCCTCTGAATTCGCGCGTCAATTGTAGGCGGCAACACAATATCCGCAACCTCGACCCGTTCAACACCAGGCCGCTCAAGCAATGCGCGGATCAACCCATCCGCATGGCCACCAAAGACCAACACCGACGCAAACGTCCGCCGCACCAAATCGAGCCGTTCGCAAATATCTTGCTCGGCCATTGTTATCAAAAAGTTGGCCCGCTGCCTATCTTGGTCGGGCTGCAGTGGCTCCCATGTCCCCTTTCGATCCTGCGCCCACTTTCTTGAGAGCGCCCGTTTTCTTGAGCGCAAAAGCGCGGCTTCATCAAAAATCCGTGGGATCGAACCCGTCACTGTTTCGTCCCTCTTCGTCAGATCAAACTTGCCCCAGCACCGCGATAGTGCTTGGCTTCAAGCACAGCGCTAGCTGGGAAACAGGGCGCGATGCAAGCGCCGCAAGCGACGCATAAGCAAATCCGAACAATGGTGCGCGACCATGAAACCTATTCCAAGCCCAAGATCGAGCACAGTATGGAACTGAGCCCCGAGCCACCGCCCGAAGATAGTATCGCCCGCGTTGCACGCCCCAGCTTTTTACAACCCGTTCTGCATTTCGCATCATGGCTGAACAACTGTATCGTGCCGCCTGTTTGCATGTCATGCCACTCGCGACTCGACACTCACGACGCGCTTTGCCCAGACTGCTGGAATGGCATAGGTTTCATTCAACAACCAGTCTGCGACCGCCTCGGCATTCCGCTCCCCTTCGATGCAGGCCCTAAGGCCGTTTCCGCCGCAGCAACCGCCAATCCTCCCGATTTCGATCGAGCTCGCTCCGTCGCCCACTATGCCGGCACCATGCGACGTCTCATTCACGATAAGAAATACCGCGACCGCCATGAAGGCCGACAACTTTTGGCTCGCCTACTCACCTCCGCAGGGCAGGAACTGATCACCGAGACTGATATCATTATCCCAGTCCCCTTAGCCTGGAGCCGCCTTTTGAGCCGCCGCTACAACCAGTCCGCCGAATTAGCCCGCCTTTTGAGCTCGGCAACCAACCTGCCGTTCGAACCTCACCTCCTGTATCGCCGCCGTCGCACGCGCCCGCAGGTCGGTCTGACACTCGCCCAACGTCGCGAAAATGTCGTGGGCGCCTTTGCTGTTTCCGCTCGCGGTAAAGCAAAAATAAGAGGCCAGAGGGTGCTCCTCATCGACGACGTGTTGACGTCCGGTTCAACTGTGAACGCCTGTGCCCGCACCCTCAAACGCTCCGGCGCCGCTTCTGTAGATGTTCTAACCCTCGCCATTGCCACCGGTCACGCCGTCGCTCCCGCCTAACTCGGAGCATCTTTCCAACTCCATCACGGCCTCAACTTCAGAACCAGCGCACCTTAGGTTACACAGCGCGCATCGTCTGATACACTGGTTTGTCGCAAAACCGCCGACGGAGTCTGCCTTGCCCACCGTAACGATCTACACAACAGCACTTTGCCCCTATTGCCACAGCGCCAAACGCTTGTTGAAGCAAAAAGCCGCACAATTTACCGAAATCGATGTCGGCGGCAGATCCGATTTGCGTGAAACACTTCGCCTGCAATCCGGCGGCAGCACAACGGTCCCCCAAATTTGGATCGGAGCGACCCACGTCGGCGGCTGCGACGATCTATACGCACTCGAGGCCTCTGGCGAACTCGACCAACTACTCCACGCCTGATGGTCCCCTCATACTCTCACCCCTATACTCCCACCCACTGAGCACCCACAGCCCCTCAGGAAAATGGTCATGACCACCTCGAATTATCCGCCGACCGCACCGAAATTCAAAGCGGCTCTCATTCAAATGACAACCAGTCGCTCGGTCGAAAACAATCTCGCCGTCGCCACCTCCATGATCCGAGACGCAGCCGCCAAGGGGGCCCAATACGTCCAGACCCCCGAAGTCACAACCTTGATGGAAATGGATAAGGCCAAGCTCTTTGTCGATACACGGCCCGAAGACGACAATCCCGCCATCGCCCATTTCCGTGCTCTTGCCCGCGAACTAAAAATTTGGCTGCACATCGGTTCAATGGGCGTCGCCGTCGCACCCGACAAACTTGCCAACCGAGCACTGCTGATCGATCCCAAGGGTGCGCTCACTGCACGGTACGATAAAATCCACATGTTCGACGTCACCTTGCCTGGCGGCGAAAACTATCGCGAAAGCAAAAACTATCGCCCAGGCAACGCCGCTGTAATTGCGGATCTACCTTGGGGGAAACTCGGCATCACCATTTGCTATGACTTACGCTTCCCCCACCTTTATCGCTCGCTCGCCAAAGCTGGCGCTGAAATCCTCGCCATCCCATCCGCTTTCACCGTCAAAACCGGAAAGGCCCATTGGCACACGCTCATGCGCGCCCGGGCCATCGAGAACAATTGCTGGGTACTTGCTGCGGCCCAGACCGGCAAACACGAATGCGGTCGCGACACGTATGGGCATAGCCTCGTCGTCGCACCCTGGGGCGAAATTATCGCCGAAGCCGGGGTTGAACCAATCGTACTGATTGCCGATATTGATATGGCGGCCGTAGCTGCTGCGCGAGCACAGGTCCCATCACTCACTCATGATCGACCTTACGAAATTGCAGGCTCAGTTGCGCCTCTTGGAAAATCGAAAGATCAGGCCGTCGGATGATCCGTTACGCAGTCGTTTGTCATAAAGGCCACGCGTTCGACGGCTGGTTCGGCTCGTCCGACGCGTTCGACCGCCAAGCCAAACGCGGCCTGATCACGTGCCCAAAGTGTTCGAGCACCAAGATCTCCAAAGGCCTAATGGCCCCCGCAATCTCCACCAAAACTCGCAACAAAGGCAGCAAAGCCCCCGTGGCCACATCGACATCCGAGATAGCGCACAATCAAACCAACACGCATGTGGCGACTCAATCCGCGGCCGCAGCAGTTCCCGCCGAAATGTTGGATTTAATGCGCAAAGTTCGCAAGGAGGTAGAAGCCAAGGCCGACTATGTTGGACCACGCTTCGCCGATGAAGCCCGAAAAATTCATCACGAAGAGGCCCCATCGCGCGGCATCTACGGCGAAGCTAGCATCGAAGACGTGAAGGCGCTGCACGAAGAAGGCGTCGAATGCTTCCCGCTACCAACGCTGCCCGAAGATCACAATTGATCAGCAAAGCATCTAAAAAACGGCCTAGCGCCGCTCCAAAAATGGTCGCAGCATTGACACGACAGAACGCGCATACGCCGCATCCAGTGGCATTTTGGTGCCCGACAAGAATCGATACCAAAACGCACCATGAATCATATGCGCCAACGCATCCTCGTCGAAATCACTACGAAACTGTGCGAGTTCCACTCCATGCCTGAACACACGCCGCAACGCAGTGCAGCGCACTGCATGCACGCGCTCGTAAAGTTTGCACCGAAACTCAGCATCGAACAGGGCCTCGGCCACTAAACTCCGCACGCCCCGCGAAATTGTATCGTTCTGCATAAACGCAAAAAACCGGACGAGATCGGCCTCCAAGTCCTCAAACGCATCCTGCGACGGAACCAAAGGTGGCAATCTGCTCAACGAATGCTGCGTAAATGCATCAAGTACAACGTCAGCTTTTGATCCCCACCACCGATAGATCGTCTGCTTGCCAACCTTCGCCCGCGCCGCGATCGCATCCACGGTCACAAGCCTATATTCAATTGTCCCAACAAGCTCGACCGCCGCGTCAAGAATTGCTTGCTGCGTCACATCGCAACGTGGCCGCCCCGGCCCACGCTTCCCGCCCAAAACGTCCGTCGGCCCGATCATAACGTCCTCGTCAATCTACAGCCCAACAAAACAACGACCAAAGACCGTGTCCACTTGCGTCGAAAACCCAATATAATACGAGACGTATCGTTTGTCCATGGATTGAAAAACACATCCACGCAGCTTCCGTCGCAAAGTTTCAGACAACCATGATCACAAAATAAATAAATGAAAATCATAATGTTACGCTGAAAAATAGAAAATATAGCGCGGCTCCATCACGCCCACCTCACCCCCCTGTGAAAACGAGACATTAAGTCTTGATTTGAAGAATTGAGACCAAACGTCTACATTCAAATCACTGGAGCGGCGGACAACAACGACCTCTTCAGACCAAACAAGATGATCAACTAAACTCAAAAGGAACATTCAATGAAATCGATCATGAGCGCCCTTATTGCCCTTTCCCTCATCGCCGGTGTTGCCGGTTCGGTTCAAGCGTTTGACGGCAAGTCCTTCTTTGAGCAGCAGGACAAAGTTGCTCGCTAAAAACGTCGGCGAAAGAAAATGAACACAACCCAAAATAGTCAAAGATCATCGAGCAAAGGTTTCAAACATGAAAACGCTTTTCAACGCGCTCTTCGCACTCTCCGTCATCGCTGGCATCACCGCCACGACCGTGTCCAGCTCTCAGGCATTCGACGGCAAGAGCTTCTTCGCCGAACAAGAACGGACGCGTTACTGAGCACGCCTGAAGCCATTCAGTTCACTAACTAACGCAAATTCAAATCCTCAAAAGGAATACACCATGAAATCGATCATCACGGCACTCGTTGCGCTCTCGGTTATCTCAGGCGTAGCCGTCTCAGCTCAAGCCTTCGATTCCAAATCGTTTTACCAGCAGCAGGACAAAATGGCTCGCTAAAGCGAGCGGCGCCTAATACGAAAAACTCTCCTTGGGCAACCAAGGAGAGTTTTTTGCAATAACAAATCACAATCAGCTCATACAATCGCGACAAAAGCGCTAAGCGTTCAATGTCCGCCGAACAAAGTACTCATCACGTGCGGATTGACCAATCCAATAATACTGAACATGACACCTAGGCCACAGAGACCTGCCGCCATCCACAACAGCATACTTAAGTGCGTCAACAGGTAAACAGACGCCATCACAATCGCGATTTGAAAGGCCGCCGATCCAATCTCAAACGCATGGTATTTTTCGGTATACACATCGCGTTCTTTCTCTGCCGCCAGCGCCCGCTGCATCAGTTCTTTGCGCCCTTCGCCTTTGCTATTACCTTTAGGTTCCGATTGATACCGCTCAACCTCAGCGCGCCAATCCGCAACCCGTTTCTCCAATCGTGTCTTCACCGCTGCATCGCGCGCCAAAGCCACATCAATTTCCATCTGTTCAGCCGCAGTCTTAATCGCCG
>JABFRJ010000533.1 GCA_013141255.1 Hyphomicrobiaceae bacterium | reverse complement strand
CCGTCCACTGAGATTTGTCTGGCGTGGCTGGGGGCGTCGTTGGTGTTGTGGCTACGATGGCTGGCGCTGCGGGCGTTCTTGTTGGCGGCGCGGCAACGGAAGCTGTAGCGACTTTCGCGGGAGTTGGCGCTGCTGCGACCGGTGCTGTCGCCGTGCGCGTTGCTGGTTTGGCTTCGACCGTTTGGCCGCTTGGATCGGATAGGCCTGCTTCGGCATAGGAGGCAGAGCGTTGTTTGATTGCGTCGGCGCGATCTTGATCGTTAAGGCCACTCTTCAGCCAGAGGGCGCTGGTCAAATCAGAAATGGCTTGCGCGGGTTTTTGTTGTCGACGATGGGCAATGCCACGCAGGTATAGCGCACGCGCCATCACGGGCGAGGGAAGATTGCCGCCGGAGATCGCGCCTGAGAGCACGCTGATGGCTTGATCGGGTTTATTACCGTCGAGTAGTTTCTCGCCTTGCTCAATAGCACTTTGCGCGGCGGCGGGATCGCGCGGCTTGGCTGCTGCGCGAGGGGCGGGTTTCGCTTTGGCTGCGGCGGCTGGCTGGGGTGAAACCGTAGGCCCGGTTTGCGCGCTACTCGACGAGGCGGTGGTGAGTGCAAATATACTCACGCCACAGATGAGGGCAGCCACACGAACGCCGTGGCGCTGCACAGCGCCTGGTATCGTCGGGAATTGGTCAACCGGTCTGTGCATGACTGCGACGAACATCGCTCCTTGTGCCAAGGCTAAAACGGCAAGCCTCTGGACCTTAAGTCAAATCAATGGAATGCGGCAATTCCTGGACGCTGTTTTACTATCCTGCAGTCAACAGATTCGCGCATCTGAGCAAACAAAAGGGGTGGTCGGTTGACCACCCCATCCGGTTACTCACAAAAATCGGGCGTTTGGCTCACTCAACTGTGACAGATTTGGCCAAATTTCGTGGTTGATCGACGTCTGTACCCATGAACACCGCTGTGTGATAGGCGATGAGTTGGATCGGCACGGCGTAGAGCAACGGATTGGTTAGCGCGTGGGCCTTGGGCATCTTGATGTGGGCCAGAAGCCGGCACCCGGCACGCTCGGTTGGGGCATCTGAGATCAAGATAATCTGTCCACCGCGGGCGGCGACTTCCTGCATGTTCGATACGGTTTTGTCGAAGAGTTCGTCTTCCGGGGCCACCACGATGACGGGGACGTTTTCATCGATCAGCGCGATGGGACCGTGCTTCAGTTCGCCTGCCGCATAGCCTTCGGCGTGGATGTAAGAAATTTCCTTGAGCTTCAACGCGCCTTCCATGGCGATGGGGAAACTGACGCCACGGCCCAAATAGAGCACGTCGCGCGCCTTAGAGATTTCATGGGCGAGTTCTTCGTACACTGTCTCGTTGTGCAGCAGCGTCGAGATATGACGCGGTAGCTCGGTCAGTGCCTTGACGAGTTCCTGCTCGGTCTCGGGTGACAAGGTGCCACGAGCACGACCCAGAGCGAGCGCGAGGCAGGCGAGGACCGACAATTGGCTCGTGAAGGCTTTGGTGGAGGCGACACCAATTTCGGGGCCGGCCAAGGTTGGCAAGATCGTGTTTGACTCACGGGCAATGGTCGAGGTGCGGACGTTGACAATCGAGGCAATGGTCTGGCCGTTGCGTTTGCAATAGCGCAGCGCTTCGAGCGTATCTGCCGTCTCTCCTGACTGGGAAACGAATACTGACAAGCCACCGGGTTGCAACGGGACTTCGCGATAACGGAATTCCGAAGCGATGTCGATTTCAACGGGCAGGCGCGCGTATTTCTCAATCCAATATTTGCCGACGACGCCTGCGTAATAGGCTGTGCCACATGCGGAAATCGTGACGCGATTGACTTCGCTCAGATCGATGCCAAGTGCTGGCATTTTCACTATGCCGGCAGCCATATCGATGTAGTTACCGAGCGTGTGGGAAATGACTTCGGGTTGTTCATGGATTTCTTTGGCCATGAAGTGGCGGTAATTGCCCTTGTCAACGAGCAGTGAACTGGCGACCGATTTAATGGTTGGGCGGTCGACGCGGCGATTGCCTTTGTCGAAGATGACTGAGGTATCGCGCGACAATACGCACCAATCGCCTTCGTCGAGATAAGTGATGGTATCGGTGAAAGGAGCGAGTGCAATGGCGTCGGAGCCCAAATACATTTCGCCTTTGCCGTGGCCTATGGCGAGAGGCGAGCCCTGACGGGCACCGATCATGAGATCATCTTCGCCAGCAAAAATGATGGCGAGTGCGAACGCGCCGTGGAGGCGGCTCAACGCTTCCTTAGTGGCTTCGATGGGTTTGAGACCGCGCTGCAAGCCATCTGTAATGAGATGGACGACGGCTTCTGTATCCGTGTCCGACGTGAACTTGTGCCCTTTGGCCTGCAAGTCTTGTTTCAGGTCACGGAAGTTTTCGATGATACCGTTATGAACCACCGAGACGCGGTCGCTCATGTGGGGATGGGCGTTGAGTTCTGTGGGGCGGCCGTGGGTGGCCCAGCGCGTATGACCTATGCCGACATGGCCCTTCAGCGGCTCTTCGTGCAGACGTGTTTCGAGGTTGCGCAGCTTGCCCTCGGCTCGCCGACGATCGAGCTTACCCTTTTCGACGGTGGCAATACCGGCTGAATCATAGCCGCGATATTCGAGACGCCGCAGGGCATCGACGAGATCGATGGCGACTGGTTTGCTTCCGAGAATGCCGACAATTCCGCACATCCGGTTCTGGTCCTTTTTTAACCTTAGACGCCCCGTTCGGGGTTTTTGCCCATGGCACCTGTTATCCACAGGCGTCAGATCGTTAACTGCTAGTCAGACTTCGTGAATTCTCACAACTCAAAGTATGTTGCGATGGTTTACAACCGTCCGTGAGGTGCGGACTATTAGCCTATTACTTGGCCGCAGATGCCTTTTTCTTTGTCATCATAGCCCGAAACTTGCCCGCCCAGCCCTCGCGGCTCTCTTGCACTGGTCGTGCCAAAGCCAGGCTGTCGGCTGCGACATCCTTGGTTATCACGCTTCCCGAGCCAATCATGGCGCCGTCGCCAATCTTAACGGGGGCTACAAGCGACGAGTTGGAGCCGATGAAGGCACCTGCGCCGATGTCGGTCTTGTGTTTGAAGTAGCCATCGTAGTTGCAGAAGATGGTGCCTGCGCCAATGTTTGCCTTACTGCCCACGCGTGCGTCGCCGATGTACGCGAGATGGTTGGCCTTGGCACCGGGTTCGAAAGTGGCGTTTTTGACTTCGACGAAGTTGCCGATTTTGGCATTTTTGCCAATCCGCGCGCCGGGACGCAGGCGGGCAAAGGGCCCGAGTTCGGCGCTATCTTCGACAATTGCGCCAGTTAGATGCGAGTTGGCGTGGATTGTGACATCGTTGCCGATGCTGACGCCCGGTCCGAAAAAGACGTTAGGTTCGATGAGCACGTCGCGACCGATAACGGTATCGTGGCTGAACCAGACGGTTGCAGGATCGATCAAAGTTGCCCCGCCAGCCATGGCGGCGTCTCGTGCGCGGCGTTGGAACACGCCTTCGGCTTCGGCCAAATGGGCGCGAGAGTTTACACCGAGCATTTCAACCTCGAGGCCTGCGACGGCGACCGCGCGGCGGCCGTCGGCGCGCATGATAGAGATGACATCAGTCAAATAATATTCGCCGGACGCGTTGTTGGCGCCAATACGATTGAGGCAACCGAGGAGGTCTTTGGTGCGGAAGGCAATGACGCCGGAATTACAGAAATCAATCTGGCGTTCAGCGGTGGTGGCGTCTTTCTGCTCACGAATGGAGAGCAGGTTGGCGACGCCATCACTCACAAGGCCATCGGTAATCAAGCGGCCGTAACCGGTTGGGTCTTTGGCATGGAAACCCAAGACTGCAACTTCGGCGCCGCCATCTAAGGCCCCCACAAGGCGGGCGACGGTTTCGGGGCGGATCAGCGGCGTGTCGCCGAACATGACGAGCACGTCGCCTTCATGGGACGCTATCGCATCGCGGGCAGCGAGCACAGCGTCACCCGTGCCAAGCTGTTGGGTCTGGACGTAAACGCCGGCACTTGGGTTTAACTTGGTTGCTGCGTCTGAGACGTTGGTCATGCCGGGGCCGACGACGATGGCGGTGTTGGTGCTACCTGAGGCAGTCGCCGTCTTTAAGACATGGCCGACCATGGGCAATCCACCCACCTGGTGCAGCACCTTGGGCATCTCCGACTTCATACGCGTCCCCTTGCCGGCAGCAAGGACGATGGTCAGTAGGGGCTGTCGATGGGCTGTCTTCATAGGTCTCTCGATGGGCTCTTGGCGGCGTGGTTTGTTTCAAAATCGGTTGTTACAGGCCTTTTGGCCGCGCGGCACCGAGTATTGTTGCCGCTGCGACATTGCGAAGGTATGACTTTATCAGCTGTCGTCGCAAACATTGTGCCGCAATAGCGCCCCAACTACGTGATCGCGACTGGGAATAGTAAACAGAGTTTACGGCGGTACTTATAATGGTTCGCGATTGACTGGAAATAACATTTGAGGGTGCTTGCAGTGGGCACCGCGCGTTAGGTGTCGCCTATTGCAATAAGGCCGTGGCCGCTCTGCCCTCTCCACAATGCCGACGATGCAAGGCATGCTGCGTGATTGACCCGCTCATAAGGCTTTGCAACGGTCCCATCAGATCAAAGTGATTCTGTGTGAATTCTGTCCGGCTGTTGTTTTGCGTCTCCGGTGACCTGAGGGTGGCCTTCGATGACGCGTGCGCAAAATTCTTCTCCCGGCGATTTCCGACCATCTCTGCGAGACAACCAGTTGGACGGTCCGGTGCGGGCGGTCCGTGAGCTGGGCCCACTTGTAGCGGCGGCTCCGGTGCAGCAGCCAAGGGCGGTCAATTCGATTTCGAAGTCTGGCTCAAAAATTGGCCCGAAGTCTGGCTATACGCGCATCTATGTCGCGACTTGGGCCATGGTCGGCTTGGCGTCGTCTGGCTACCTCGGATTTGTCGCGCTCAACGGTGGGGGTAAGACGCAGCAGGCGCTGGCGTCATTGCAAGGCGATGTGAAACAGATCAAGTCATCGGTGGCCGAGATTGATGCGCGCGAGCGCGTCGCTGTGGCACGCATCAACACAATTGAGAGCCGGATCGGTGGAATATCAGCTTCCGCCGCGAATATTGCGCCACCGCAAGTGATCGCTGCTGTGCAAGCGCCAACGCAACCCCAGGTTCAGGCACAGGTTCAGACCGCGGCTATGGCGCCTCCTGCTACACCACCGCCAGCGGTGGCTGCTCCCAGCGTGCCCGGTATTGCGCTTGTGACCACACGGCGTGCGCCACCACCAGCAGCCCCTGCAGTGGCACCACCGCAGGCAGAGGCTGCAATACCGGTACCGTCGTTGACCTCGACTGATCCGCAGCGACCAACGCGGATCATCGGGCAAACCGCGCCCGCAGATCATAGCGCGGCGCGTGTCGCGTCGGCACCGCAAGCAGTGCAGCCGAAGATCATTCGTGTGCCAGCCAAGACAAGCGACGCTTACACGGTGCAGGCCAATCCGGCGGTTGCTGCTGCGTCCGGCATAGACACCGGCAGTACGACACCTGCTGTGGTGAAGCCCTCGGGCCCACGCGCGTTGCAATTGGGTTCAGGACCTTCACTTGAGGCCGTCAAGCTCAATTGGAACGTGCTGTCGCAAGCGCATAGTCCAGTGCTCGGATCGCTTGAGCCGCGCATTTTGCCCAGCGCCGATGGTCGTGCGTTCCGCTTGCTGGCCGGGCCGTTCACGTCAGATGCTGACGCCCAGAAGGCGTGTGCGCAATTGAAAGCACGCGGTGTCAGTTGCCGCTCAACGGAATACAGCGGCGCGCCGCTCTGATTTGGTCCTCACGCGCTGGTCGCGCTCCGGACGGGGCGGCTCACCGAGCCGGTCGCGCAGTCGCGCTCGTCGGCCTGAAGCCGAGCTGGGCTTGGCCTGGAGCGCACGACGGACGGGGCGGAGCTTCCGCTCCGGTCGCGCGGTTGCGCTCGTGCGCCCAAGGCGCAGGTCCAAGAACGGGATTGTGTTAAAACTTTTGTGTTGGTCCGCACGTGCGCTGTTCGGATCGCGCTGACGCGATCCGGCGCACTCCGGACAGGGCGGAGCTTCCGCTCCGGTCGCGCGGTTGCGCTCGTGCGCCCAAGGCGCAGGTCCAAGAACGGGATTGTGTTAAAACTTTTGTGCTGGTCCTCAC
>JABFRJ010000051.1 GCA_013141255.1 Hyphomicrobiaceae bacterium | reverse complement strand
TATGAAATGGGTCACCATTCCGATCCGCTTCGCCGATCAAGACATCCTTGGCCACGTTAACAACGCCGCCACCGCTACCTATCTCGAACAGGGCCGCTGCGAACACCTAATCCCCCTCATCGAAGCCGCCCATGAGCCCGGCCTCGACATCGTTCTCGCTCGCATCATCATCGACTACATCCGCGAGATCCGTTACCCCGGTACTGCCGAAGTTGGTGTCCGCATATCGCACATCGGCAACAAATCATTCGTCATCAACGCCAGCGTATTTGTCGGCGACACCTGCAGCGCGACCTCAGCCGCCACCATCGTCTTCTTCGATAAAACCTCGCGCACCTCGCGCCTTCCCCCCGCCCATCTCCGCGCCTCCCTCCAATCGCTGACCTAATCCCCTCTCTCCGTCCTTCAACGGGGAGAGGGCCCGTCGCGTAAGCGACAAAGACATCAAGCGTGAGGGGCGGCAGTTAAGCAGAGCGCGAGGCGTGACATCCGCTCGCATCGCGGAACCACGCTCCGCCCCCCTTTGATGGGGGAGGACGCGACGCCATGAATTAGCCTCAGCGAACTCACCGTGGCGTAGCAGGCGAGGGTGATGTGCAGGCGCTATCCATACACCTCCAGTTCCATCCACAACTTTCGCGCCCGCGCCTGCTGTCATCCTGCCGCGAATCAGATGCAACAGACTGAGCGATTTCCCGACGGCCGCGCGCTCCGCGTGCATTCACGCCGCCGCTCATGCATCGGAGTAATCATCATGGCGAACTTCACTACCCATATAGCGGTCGGCACCATTGCCGCTGGCGCTCTCGCCACCATCACGCTCGCAGCCGATGTCGTCGGGCCTGAAAACCTCATCGCCGTGACCATGGCTGGCGTGTTGGGCTCTATCCTGCCCGACATCGACTTGAAAGACAGCCGTCCGAGCCGCGCCTTCTTCTCCGGCCTCGCCGTCTTCTTCTCCTTCGTCGCGCTTTTCACCACGGCGGGCAAGTACTCCATCGCCGAAATGATTTTGCTTTGGCTCGGCACGTTGCTCTTCGTCCGCTACGTCGCGAAATGGGTCTTCCACAAGATGAGCTACCATCGCGGCATCTGGCATTCGGGCCTTGCCGCAGTGTTCTGCGCCTTCGCCACCGCCGCCGCTTACTACTGGGTCCTAAAACGCCCTGAAGGCGTTTCTTGGCTGGCCGCAGGTTTCATGTTGATCGGCTACTTCGTCCACCTCACGCTCGACGAAATGTATTCCGTCGACGTCATGGACACGCGCATCAAGGCATCATTCGGTACCGCGCTCAAACCCATAGACGCCAAGCATTGGGGGCATTCTGCCGCTATGGCATTAGCCACTGTCGCAGCCTTCATGCTCACTCCCTCGACCCAGCAATTCACCGAGAGCATGTCGTCGCAAAATATGTGGTCTGGCTTGCAACGTCGCGCGCTACCCGTCGATCACTCCGTCTGGTTCGGTATCGACCTCAAAAACCTGGGCAAACAAATTCCATCAATCAAACGCGCCGATACCGCAACGCCAGCGGCGTCAGCAACAACGCCAGCGGCGTCAGCAACAACGCCAGCGGCCTCTGCAGCAACACCGTCCGCGCCCACTACAACCGCAACCGTTACACCAGCGTCAGCCCCCACAGTGCCCGCGCCAACCAAGCCCGAACCCGCACCAATCGATACCGGCTCCCTCAAGTCGATCGCGCCCTCAATGTCCAACGCACCAAGCGCCAACGATCTAGGCACTATACTAAAACCGAATTGATAGACGGCCTTCGCCTTCGCCCGCGTCCATCATTGGGGCCGATCAGTTTGCGCAGCCTCATGCCGCGCGACCGCGCGGTCGTAGGCCCAAATGCCGTCAGGACAACATCGCCAACGCAGCCTTGGCAACCCGCCACAACCCCAGCTAAGCTGGCCTCGTGACATAACAGTGCCACGCACGACGACACACCAAAATACTCTCCAACAGTAAGGAAACAAATGTTCTCGCACGTCATGATCGGCACCAACGACCTAGAAAAATCCAAAGCCTTTTACGATGCCACCCTCGCCACTCTCGGCGTCAAACCCGGCCGTGTTGATGGTCATCGTGTCTTCTATCGGACAGCCACCGGCGTCTTCTCGGTCACAAAGCCCATCAATGGCCAACCTGCCACGCCAGCCAACGGCGGCACGGTCGGCTTCGCCTGTAACTCAGGCGCTGAGGCCGATGCTTGGCATGCAGCCGGCCTCGCCCACGGCGGTGCCACGTGCGAAAACCCGCCCGGCATCCGCGAAGGCTCCTTCGGCAATCTCTATCTCGCCTATCTCCGCGATCCCGACGGCAACAAAATCTGCGCCCTCCACCGCCTACCCGCATAAATAGTCCACCACAGTCACCTCGTGCGCGGCACAGTTCGCAGTACTGCTAGCCACGCACGGGCCGTACATGCAAGCCGTTGCCACTGCTGTCATCCTCGACCTTGCCTGCACTCCGGCTTGACCCGAGTGTGCCGAGGACCCAGGGCACAACAAGCTCTAAGCACAAAAATCATGAGCCGCTGCAGCAACACACGCTGTCGATCATTCGCCGTGCATTGACGGGTGGGACGTCAGGGCGAGATCGAGGTCGTTCGTTATGACGAGATGAGCCGCAGGTTCCAGGCAGCATTCCCCAAACTCAAAAATGCTCATACCCGCTTTTATCAAACACCAGCGGCTTGCCGTCAGCACCTGCAATCACCGCGCCCGCACCCTTCTTGACGACGCCAATCTCGGTCATCCGAAACGGTAATGCTCGAGCCGCCGACACGAACGTCGCCACCCCAGCCTCCGGCACTGTGAACAGCACCTCGTAATCATCACCGTGCGCCACTACATCGCGCATCCGCTCAGCATTCGCAGCTAACGCGCGCGTCATTGCGTCCGACAACGGCAATCGCTCAAACTCCATCGCCAGCGCCACACCTGATGCATCCGCCATACGCCCCGCATCCTTCAACAACCCATCCGAAATATCCATGCTCGCCGATGCGTGCGCCAACAGTAGCGGCGCCAAAGCCACGCGCGGGGTAGGTCGGTCGTACCGGTCCATCACGAAGTCGCACTGATGCGACAGCAATCGCATTTCAATCGCCGCCAGTGGCCGCTTCACCAGCGCGAGCCCCAACGCCGCATCTCCAAGCGTACCCGACACAAACACGCGGTCGCCCACCCGCGCCGTGCCCCGCTGCACCATCTTTCCCGCAGGCACTTCACCAAACGCAGTGATCGCCACCGACAGTGGCCCCGGCGCCCTGTCGGTATCGCCACCGAGCAACGTCAAACCAAAGGCCGTTTGCGCAGCCTTCAATCCCGCTGCAAATTTCTTCAGCCACCGCGCACTGGGCTCTTCTGGAAACGATAGCGCCATCACATACCCAACCGGCCGCGCACCCTTCGCAACCAGGTCAGACACATTCACCGCCAACGCTTTCCACGCGATGTCAGCCGCATCCGCATCTGAAAAAAAATGCACACCTTCCCGGATCGGATCTGTCTTGAGAATGAGATCGTGACCAGGTGTCGGCGTCAGCGCCGCACAATCATCTAGCAAGCTAAAGGCCCCAGGTGCGTCCGCCGCCAATGGCGCGAAATAGGTGGCGATAAGTACGCCTTCGCCATCCGCCGCCGCGCGCCGCTTCGCCATAATGCCTCAGCCCTGCGCCCCGCCGCCGTCACGGCTAGCAAATTCTTTCGGGCGCAACTTCCGCGCCACCTTGTCGAGCACCGCATTGACGAGCTTAGACTCATCACCTTCGAAGAACGCTTTCGCCACTTCCACGTACTCGTTGATCACAACGCGCGCCGGCACTGAACCCCGCGCCAACAACTCAAACGTCGCCGATCTCAGCGTCGCTCGCACAATCGCGTCGATCCGATTGAGCCGCCACCCCTTCGCCAGCTGCGCGTCAAGCGGTGGGTCAATTTCGCGCTGCCGCTCCACCACGCCGCGTACAATCGCTGCAAACAATTCAAGGTCAGCGTTCTGAACTTCCGCGTCTTCCGCGTTCTCACCAAAGCGATGCGCCGCGAATTGCTGGATGACATCGAGCGTATCGGTATGCGCCAAGTCCATCTGATAGAGCGCCTGCACAGCAGCAAGCCGCGCCTGACTGCGCGCCATCTCACTCGCGCCAGCCAATTCGGCAACGGACAAAGGCCGTGCTTTTTCCGGCCCGTCCGTCATTCTTCAATCTCCTCAAACACACGCGAAATCTGCACCAGGCTGAGGCAAGCCCGCACAGCGTCTGCCCCCTTGCCCTTGCGGACCCCGCGCGCCCGCGCCATCGCTTGCGCCTCAGTGTCGACCGTCAAAATAGCATTGCCAACTGGCACGTTGTTGCGGATCGCCAATTCCATCAGCCAGTGGTTCGCATTATTGACCACGATGTCATAATGCGAAGTCTCGCCTCTGATCACGCAACCAAGCACGATGGCGCCGTCATAGCGCGCGCCTGAGGCATCTGCTGGCAGCAAACCCGACGCAATTGCTTGCGCCAGCGCTTGCGGAATTTCAAGCGCTCCCGGCACGTTGATCTTGTCATACGTTGCCCCAGACGCTGCCAGCTCCGCCAACGCGCCCTCAAGCAACGCATGCGCAACCTGCTCGTAGTACCGCGACTCGATGATAAGAATGTGCGCTTTGACATCCAGTGTCTCACGCGCGCTTGTACTTTTGCCTGCCATGTCTGAACCGTATCTCAACCGATTTTGCGTTGGCCCACGATGCTCAATCCGTAGCCCTCAAGGCCGACATAGACGTGCGACGGTGAATTCGTCAGCAGCACCATGTCCGTCACCCCGAGATCCGCCAGGATCTGCGATCCGATGCCGATTTCCACTTGCCGCCGCTCACTTGGACGACGGCCCTTCTTCATCGCGTCTGCCTGTGGCTCCGTCGCCGTCAAGGACGCCATAAACTGCGACACTGCCTTAGGTCTCAAATCGCGGATGATCACGATAACGCCGCGCCCTTCCGCAGCAATCAAGTCCATAGACCGATGCAGCATCGCCGCCCGGTCACCTTGCGCGCCGATACCCAGCAGATCCGAGGTTGGATTGACCGCATGCACCCGCACTAGCATCGGTCCCGGTGCTTTGAGGTCGCCCTTCACCAGCGCGATATGTTCAACCGCATCGACCGTTGTCTCATAAGCGACCATCTGGAAATCGCCGCCATAGGCGCTCGTAATCGCAGCCTCAGCCACGCGCTTAATAATGCGATCATTCTGCAATCGATGCGCAACCAGATCTTCAATCGTTCCAATCTTCAGACCATGCCGTTGCGCAAACGCGACCAGATCCGGCATCCGCGCCATAGTCCCATCGTCATTCATGATTTCGCAGATCACAGCCGCCGGCGTCAGGCCCGCAAGGCGCGCCAAATCAACGCTCGCTTCGGTATGGCCAGCCCGAACCAGCGTGCCACCCTCACGTGCCACCAGTGGGAACACATGGCCCGGACTAACGATGTCACGATGATCTTTTGAAGGATCAATCGCCGTCCGAATAGTGTGTGATCGGTCTGCCGCCGAAATGCCCGTCGTTATTCCCTCGCGCGCTTCAATCGAAACCGTGAACGCCGTGCCCATGCCCGCCCGATTGGTCCGGGCCATGGCTTCGAGCCGCAGTTGATCGGCGCGTGCTTCCGTAAGCGTCAGGCAAATCAGCCCACGTCCATGCTTGGCCATGAAATTGATCGCGTCTGGTGTCGCCATTTGCGCGGGGATAACCAGATCGCCTTCATTCTCGCGATCTTCCGCGTCAACCAGCACGATCATGCGTCCGTTGCGCAGATCTTCCACCACTTCGTCAATCGACGAAATGAAGCCTCGGCCTTCGGCAAATTCAACGCGCTTCAGTGGACCTGTCACGAAAACTCTCCCCCGTTTTTCAGCGGGTTTCCATGAGCCGCGCGACATACCGCGCAAACATGTCGACCTCCAGATTTACGAGATCGCCCGCTCTTTTGCGCCCCCATGTCGTATGGGTCAAGGTGTGCGGAATAAGATTGATACCAAACCGTTGACCTGCAACCTCGTTTACCGTGAGTGATGTGCCATCAAGCGCCACCGAGCCCTTGGACGCGATATAGCGGCTCAGCGCGGCAGGAGCCTCAAGCGTAAAACGGTGGCTGTCGCCATCTGTGCGAATATCGACAATTCGAGCGACCCCATCGACATGCCCCGAGAC
>JABFRJ010000038.1 GCA_013141255.1 Hyphomicrobiaceae bacterium | reverse complement strand
GGAATGTTATTGACCGGTCCAAGCTGCTTCGCAGCCAGGGAATTATTCTTTGCGCGTTTCCTAGTTTGTAGTAGCCGGTCGCTTTTCTCACGCCCTCTCTTATCCTTTTAATATTAACAATAATTTCCCACACCCGTAGAAATTACGTTCTCAGATGACTCTCCCGCGAACCTTCCCTTTTTGCACCACCATTTGTGTGCATTTTGAAGCCTGTCTGCGGCAGTTTAAGTGCACGGCAATTCACTACACTCCGACGCCTTTTAGCCTATGCGGTGACGCCAGACGTTGCCGCGCCTGCTTTCCGTAGCGTGCCACCATTGCCGGGCTCTTGTGGCGAGTGATGCTCATGACCGATGTATCGCTGGCCCCAGCTTCAACGGCGGACACCACCAGTCCGATACGGCCTGAATGCCCTGAAAATTGGTCGGCTATCTCCGAGGCCTTCGAAGGCTCAGTCCCCTCCGCAATGTAATATCTTGTTACAGCGGCCTTTACGGCATGGCTCACTCGGTTGGCGTGGAGTGGTCGATCAGAAACCGTCCCTGCCGGATCGATGCCACGGACCAGGGGTGTGCCCAGCGCTATCTGCCCCTTTAAGATCCATGCCTCAATTGCTGCGAACGCGCGTGGATTGTTGTCCCGTTCAATCTCGACAATTTCGGCTTCTGTTTGCGCGGATTTGGATCTCAGCAATGTTACTCGTGCCCGATCGCCACCGATAGCAAACACACCAAGGCCCCTCCCCTGCCGCTGAAAATCAAGCTCAACCAGCTCGGATCGACGTAGCCCAAAACTGTAGAGTAGCGCAGCCACTGCGGCGTCTCGACATTGGTGCAACGTTTCAGTGTTGGCAGAGAGGACATGCCGCAGCAGCTTTGCCGTCAATGGCCGGGCCTGCCGTTGTGAGCGCGCGGTATCCGCGGCCCTCCGGATACCTTTGAGCACCGCAGTAAGGACTGGATGGTCAGCATCAAAGCGCTCCCCCCGCATTTGATGTGCCCAACAAATAGCAGCCATGGCGACGCCGATGGTCGCTCGCGATGATCCGGCTCTTGCCCGATCACTTAGCCAAGCTGCTACTGCAGTTGGATTGGCTGGCGAAGGAACCGCGCCGTTTGCAGTGGCCCACGTACTCCATTGTGCGAGTTGCGATTTGTATCCCCGAAGTGTGTTGGCGCTGAACGCTTCGCGAACGTAGTGTTCGGAGGCGGTCGACAATTCGGTCGGAACATTTGAGTTGTATGGTCTCAACGAAGACATGGACGCTTCCTCCTTGGGAAGGTTCATACTGATGATAACTGAAATTGTCAACCTATGACAACTATCGTTACAATTTCAAATTTGTTCTTTATTTGTTCCAGGGTTGAGATTTAGAATTCTTGGAAATGCATTGGTACAATGGGAGCACGAAATGAAGAAATACTAAGTGCGGGAATTGTCACTAGATTTTGCCATCCCGAATTTTTTCACTTCTGGACATAAGTGAGCCTTCAGCAAGAGCAAATGGCTGAAGTTGCATTAAGCCTGGCGCTCACTTTAAGCAGCTGATATTGCCCATAATTTATCTCCACCAATCTCTTTTTATTGATTTTTCCTGTGCAGACTGGCACGCATTTTTAATTCGATTTTTGAGTTCATATATCCTTCCCTGTATCTTTGTCGTACCTTTGAGGTTTACAGCGTCGATTTGGGACAAGAACAACGTCCAAAATCTTGAACATCGTTCCAGGATTGCTAGGTGGATACATGAGCGCTGCGGTAGAAACGCCATGCACACGGATGGCCGTCAGTACGACAACTCTTTGGCCGTCCACGCGATTAGGTCCGTGAATAATCTGGCGATCTGTCGGCTGCTGGATGCGATCCTCAAATGCCCGGTCAAAAGCAGATTGGCAATCGTAGCGAACCTACATCTTGGTAGTCGCCATATTACTGTCTACGCGCTTGAAACGATCGATGATGGCAAAACCGGCGGTTTCTCAGCCATAGCGTATCCGTCGCATTGCTCACGATCAAATTACAACTCCTTGTCGAAGACTAACAGAGAAGCCGTCTTCCTCGGTTATCATCACCGACGCGCGTTCGCTGCTGCAAGGAACCCTGCCATCAGCCGCCGCACAGCCTCATCCTTGTGTGCTGCCGCGATCTCTACCATCGCACGGTACTGCTTTTTAGACACTGTGATGGCATGCTGGCGTTTGACCAAAAGCGCAGTTGTTAATGCGACTATGGCACCTAGGCGCGAGAGTACGGCGTCCTCTATTGGGTCCGAAACCGTTGGTCTGACGACAGAATATGTTCTGAGGGCACGCTCATGGATGGCTATCAGATAGTCAATGTCAAACACCATGCCATCGTCTTCGAGGAATAGAAGTATTTGGGATAGGCCCGCCACGCGAACTTTACGGTCAATTTCCAACAACCGGTCGAGAAATGTAGACGGAAATGTCCAAACTTTGCGATGACGCATAGTATTAATAGCGCGCACCTGACCCAAAGGTTGGGAGTTGTCAAAAGCAAGTGTCAGCAGAAGGACCTTTATCTGTACCGGTGCTTGTGTGACGAGCACTTGAAGGAAATGCGCATCTTCGCTTTCAGCCGTTTTGAGCTGATTCATGATCGACGATATAGCCAGGCGTTGTAATGCCCAGGCGAGGATAGCACCGCCCAAGATGCTTTTTCCGGTTAGTTCAATCGCCTTTGCGACGTACGCTCCAAACACGCCGCCAAACTCAATTTCACTCCCAAAGTCGGTCGTCTGCAGCAATTGGCCATAAATCGGGAGTTGCGACAGCAGACAAAGCAAGTAGTCGAGCGTTTCAGTGCCCGTGTCTGGAACCTTCGAGAGAATGGCCAAAGGGTAAAGTACAGCTGCCAACTTCAAAGCCACGGCACCTACAGTTATGACAATGAGCGCCTCAAGGATCATAACCCATACATTGCGCACGGCAGCAAGCTCGCCAAAGTAAAGCCCCCCGCGCGGAGTGCCTTGTCGCATGCGCCGATTTTCTTCTGCGAATTTCAGGATCGAGGCAAGTACTATCCCCGAGTGTAGAGTCAGCAACAGACACGCCCAGGCAAGCGCCTGATCAGGTGAACGTTGCGAGATATGTTCAATTGCGATGACGGCACTACCATTAAGGAAAACCCACAGCGACATCCGGGAATTGGCGACTTCGCCATTGAACGAGCTGGGCCGCAGCACGGCGTCTAGCCCGCCGGCCAGCCGCGCACAAATACAATTCAACGAACGATATCCTGCCTGCGCAATTGCAACGACAACGCTACGCACGAAATCTGACCGCGCCAATAAGACAACAATCACAGGAACGGCAATCAATGGGATCGACCAGTGCAGCATGTTAGCCCCCTCGCAACGACGCACTTGCGCCCTGATATGATGGCTAACGCATTCAATCTCGCGCTGCAGGCCAAGCAACGTTGTCAAGCGGCCTTCAAGCTACCAAGCGTTTGGCCTAGGAATACGAGTGCTTCGCCCGGTGGCACAATTTTTGTTTTCTCGCGATTGAGATCCAATCCTCGTCCGCGCAGGAGCCGCTCGATATCGCTCAGCGCACGTTTTGCATCCTTCTCGCTGGCCGTCATGACCACAAAATCATCGGCGTACCGGACCATATGCCAACCATTCATTGCCATCAGACGGTCGACCGGATGCAAATAAAGATTGGCCAACAGCGGTGAGATCGGAGCCCCCTGCGCGACGCCGCGCCCGCGCCAGCCAAACGTTCGCAACCACCGCAGCAATAGCCGAAGAATGCGCTCGTCATCGATCCAGATAGCTAGATCGGTCATCATCTGACGATGCCAGATCGTGTCAAAATATTTCTGAATGTCGCAGTCGACAGTCCAAGCCAAACCAATGGCATGGGCCGTCCGCACTGCTGCAATCGCCTGCGGCGGTCCTCGACCAACGCGATAGGCGAGACTGGTCTCGCTCATGCGCTGATCCATATGTGGCTCCAGCGCCAGCATGGCTGCCGTCTGCGCCACGCGATCGATGACGGCCGGGATCGATAACGGCCGCAGTTGGCCGTTGGCCTTGCGGATGAAGGCGCGACGAACTTTGTGTGGTCGATAGCTTTCGTTCAGCAACGCGGCCGAGAGGACCTCAAGTGAACGCTCGATCTCCGGCGCCAACGTTTCAATCGTCACACCATCTCCTCCAGGGCCACCCTTGTTAGCACGAACGCGGCCCCAAGCTTCCGCCAACGTTTCGACGCGGCAAATGTCTTCGATCCGCACCCCCTCGTAAATGCGCATCCGTTTATGTTTCTCGTCACGAAACGCCTGTCGCCATGTTTTCCAAACCATCATAGGACTATGCCTCCGAGCTCCGCGATATCGGAAATAGAATTGATGCTTTCGAGTTTAGCCGCCGCCGTTTCCGCAGGGCCAAGATCGAGCACCATCAGGCGATCGTGCGTTAGGTCCATCTCGCGCTTCAGCGCTGTCTCCAACCGCGCTAATCGCGCCTGCGTCCCGCGGCACACGAATACGGAGAGTTGGCTGCGCCGACAAAGCCTTCGTACGATTTTTTGCACCCGTCGCCAACGCTTCGGCGACGAGATGTCATAGGCGATCAAGTAGAGTCGCACACCCATCATACACGCTCGACCGGAAGGAACGGTTCCTTAGTCTTCAGTGCCTCCGCCAAGGTCCGCGCAGAACGTCCGATCGCCTGCCGCCAACTGATGGCTTCAGCACGCCCCTCGATGGCAATACTGCGCAAGAACCGCGCCTCCAGTAGATCGAGTACCAGCTTGCGGCCGGTGTCGGTGAGCAACACGGCTAGACCGTCGACACGAAAATGCTCGTCGGAAAGTTGCCCACGATTTAACCCGGAGAGAACCGCTTGATCAGCGATCAGCGGTCGGAACGGCTCCATTAGATCCAGCGCCAGCGCGGGCCTGCCCGCACGCGGCTGGTGTAGAAAGCCCTGGCGCGGATCGAGCCCCGCGGCCGCACACGCGCTCAGTGCTTCGCCCGCCAAAACTGCATAGGCGTAAGACAGCATTGCGTTGACCTCATTTTGCGGTGGACGGCGACTGCGGGTTTCGAAAGACATTTCGCCAGCGCGTACCGAAATCATCGCTGGCCATGCATTGAAATACTTTGCGGTAGCGGCACCCTCAATCCCAAGCAACACATCGATGCCCTCAGCACGGCTGGCACGGCGCGACAGATGCTGCAATGCGTCCATCCCATCGCGCCCTGCGAGCGCTGCTCGGCGCCGTATCACGCCACGCATGTTGACGATCTTGGCGGCAACCAATGCTCTCGCAATGCCAAGACCCTGCGCACTATTCACAGCCGCATACTGTCCCCGTCTGGCCTCTAACCCGAACTGATGCAGCGGACCAGCGCTGCCAATCGGGTACCCGGTCGCACCCCGCCAGATCACAGGCGTGCCCTGCTGAATCAGTTGCCCGACGCAGGGGCTGGTGATGGTCGCCCAGCCATGAATGTGCACCGCAGAAACGAGTTCCAATGGCCGTTCGAAGGTTTCCTCTCCCGTGCGCTCAACGATTAGCACGCCATTGTCCACCCGCACTAACGCCGAACCCGACAGAACATGAACCGGCGCGGCAATCGGCGACAGTGAACGCCCCTCGGCGTTTTCTAACGGTTCTTCGAGTAGCGGCGGCGGCCAATCGGCCAGATCGGTCGCCTCGCCACCGAGTCCGAACAGGCGCCTCCAAGTGAACCACTGTGTCATGACGCAGACTCCCTCACACCGTGCGATCCAAGTAACGACTCGACGCTAGCAGAGCCGAAATTCGCTGCAGCCCAAGCAACGTTGCTTCGAGGCTGGGAATCCCAGTAGCGCCCTTCACCCGGCGCAGTTCAGCATCTCATTGACATGTCTGCTAAATTGCGAAAATCTGGACATCGTCGAAACGCTTTCGGCGCTTTCCCGCCAAGTCCTTTAGGCAGGTTGGTCAAAATGGTTGAAATTGCTCTTTGACATCAGTAAATTACAAACCAACTCGCGCATTGCCTGGTGCGATGCGTCCTCACTGAAACCTCCAAGAAATGTGGGAGAAACACATGCTGAACGCGCATTGCCTGGTGCGATGCGTCCTCACTGAAACCTCCAACGTTTGCATACAATCTCATAATTATGCGCGCATTGCCTGGTGCGATGCGTCCTCACTGAAACGTACTTAACTTTCAGAGATTGCCATGTCGTTTCGCGCATTTCCTGGTTCGATGCGTCCTCACTGAAACCCAA
>JABFRJ010000191.1 GCA_013141255.1 Hyphomicrobiaceae bacterium | reverse complement strand
CCGACCGCCATGCATATCGCTTGCACTGAAGAAGTCATCCATCGCTTGATCCCAGCCTTGAAACAGCTCCACGCCGCGCTCGACGCAAAAGCCAAAGCCTGGGTCGATATTATCAAGATCGGCCGCACGCATACCCAAGACGCCACACCGCTCACGCTCGGTCAGGAATTCTCCGGATACACCAAACAAATCGAAAACGGCATCAAGCGCATAGAGATGACGCTGCCGATGCTAATGGAACTTGCTCAAGGTGGAACCGCCGTCGGCACAGGCCTCGCGTCACCTGCTGGCTTCGCCGACAAAGTCGCCGCTCAAATTGCCTCAATCACCAAACTGCCCTTCACCTCAGCGCCGAACAAATTCGAAGCCCTCGCCGCCCACGACGCCATGGTGATGACCCACGGCGCCATCACCACAGTCGCGATGAGTTGCTCCAAAATCGCCAATGACATCCGCTTCTTGGGCTCAGGCCCGCGTGCAGGCCTCGGCGAATTGGCATTGCAAGAAAACGAGCCAGGTTCGTCGATCATGCCAGGCAAAGTCAACCCGACTCAATGCGAAGCCTTGACGCAAGTCGCGGCCCACATTCACGGCAACAACGCAGGCATCGGCTTCGCTGGCAGCCAAGGCCACTTCGAGTTGAACGTCTTCAACCCCATGATGGCCTACAACTTCCTGCAATCCGTGCGCTTGCTCGCCGATGCTGCTGTATCCTTCACCGACAATTGCGTCGTCGGCATCGAACCGCGCCTCGACAACATCGCTGACGGTCTCGCCAACTCGCTAATGCTGGTCACGCCGCTCAAAGAAAAATACGGCTACGACAAAGCCGCCAAGATCGCCAAGACGGCTCACAAGAACGGCACCACACTTAAACAAGAAGCGCTCAAAGAAGGCATCTCTGAAGCCGATTTCGACGCCATCGTCATCCCCGCCAAAATGATCGGCCCCGATCCGGCGTAAAGCGGCTACAGCGACACGAAGCAAACAACAAAAGGCGCGAGATCTCACTCGCGCCTTTCCTTATTCCTATTAGCAAACCCTACTCCCCGCCCCCCTGCGCTCGCCGCGCCATCAGGGCTGCCTCAACGCGGTTACGCACTTGCAGCTTTTGCATGAGGTTGGTCATATAGTGCTTGACGGTCTTTTCACTGAGATCGAGATCACCCGCGATCTGTTTATTGCTCTTCCCCTGCGCCACCAACGCAAGAATTTGCTCCTCACGCACCGTGAGCCCTGTCAGTTTGTCAGCATCGTTCGCCGATCCCCCACCGGCTTCCGCCAACAATCGCGCAGCCAGCGTCGGCGTCACATACGCTTCACCTCGTGTGACCGCACGCACGATCCGCACCAGTTCGTCGCCCGCCACGCCCTTGAGCACATAACCACGCGCGCCAATCTTCAACGCCGCGCTCACAGTCTGTTGATCGTCCCGCACCGAAATCACCAGCACCGCCACGGCAGGACACGTCACAGCGATCCGTTTCAGCGCTTCAAGCCCTCCGCCCGGCATGTTGATGTCAACCAACATCACGTCCGGTAACAAATCTTCAGCTAGTCGCACAGCATCATCCGCGCTGCCACCCTGCCCGACGACCTCAATATCAGCCTCTCGACGAAACGTCTGCGCGATACCCTCTCGCATCATCGGATGATCATCGACGACGGCAACACGGATCAAATTCTGCAAGGTCTTTTTGCTCATAACCGCACGACCTGTCTTTGAATGCTCGGCAGTGGCAGAGGGAGCGGCAGGCTAACGCTCAACCGCGTCCCCGACACGGGGCACCGCGCCAAATCAAGCGTGCCCCCGAGGCTTTCCACGCGATCGGTCAAACCAGGAATGCCAAGCCCCATTGCAACACCTTGCGCCTCGGTTTCCTTCTCAGGACCAGTATCCGTTACATGCACAACCAATCGCCCGCCTTCAACACCGGCCCAAACCATTTGCCCCACGCCGCCTCCATGCCGATAGGCATTGCTTAACCCTTCCTGCACCACGCGATACAAACACAATTTCACAGCCGCCGAAACTTCAGCAGGCAACCCAACTGCCTCAAATCCGACCGCCGTCCCCGTCACTTGAATATGCCGATCCACCGCAGTCGCCAATGCACTCCGAAGCGACGCGTGCTCAATCTCTGGCACCGCAAATCCCGCCGCAATATGCCGCAACTCGTTGAGCGCGCGTTGCAAAATCACCCGCGTTTCTGATTGCGGCGCCTCCCCCTCAAGCAAAGCAGGCTTATCTTCAATCTTCAACAACGCCACTCCAATCAATTGCGCCGGTCCATCATGCAGGTCCGCGCCAAGTCGACGCAAAAACACTTCCGTCCCCTCGGTCGCCCTCCCAGAAGACAATTGCAATCGTTGACGCAGTTTTTGGTTCTCACCGAGCAACGTGGTCAAATCATCAATGCGGCCTTCAAGCGCCGCGCGTTGCACTTCAATGGTTCGGCTCCCTCGACGAACAATGGCAAAGAGCGCACCAAGCATCGCCAACGTCAACCCAGCAATCATAAGGCGCGACTTCGTTATCGCGCCGGTTAGTTCACGCCGCAAGTCCTCCGCATCTTCATAGAACTCTGCCACCGCAATGATGCGGTCGGACCCGCGCTGCCTCAACGGCAGATAAATCTCGACAATAGGCATTCCGAGTGCCCTCTCGCCCGCGTTCTCCGCGTCGCGCAGATTATCAAATTCTGCTGATACCTGTCCGAGCCACGCAAGCCGCAGGCTTGGCGTAGGTTCGAACGTCTGACCTATCAACTCACGCCGACTTGAATACAAAATGTATCCGTTCGCGCCCCACAGCTTGATCGACAACACACGGCGTTTCAGCGAACTATCCTGCAACACCGCATCGAGCCGCTGCATATTTTGCTCAGACAAGCGCACATTCGTTGCCAATTCTTGCACCGCAGGCTCGACAAAATTCTCAAGATAGAGAGCTGCCGCAGCCGCACTTCGCCGCATGGCACCGTCTTCGATGAGCTTACCAACCCACGTACCTGCGAACCCCATCGCGGGCAAAAGCACCAACGATGCCGCCACTGCAAACTGCCGTGCCAAACTCCACGATCGCCAGACGCTGTCTAGTTTCTGCCACATTCAATTGCGTGCCCGTCGGTCGAAATTCCGTCTCAGCCACCAAGGCTTCCAAATAATATATACGCCAAATCCCCAACGTTTCCCGAACTTAGAACCGCCCCCAGACCATAGTCTCCGACCAAGGAACATATCGGCAGAGGGCTGACTAAGTTACCAAATCCTTGTCGCATCGGGTGAAATTAACAAACGACATTAACATCAAGCATCAAGTTACGGAGTCTCAAATGCGTATGATCCGTTTAGTGGGCGTAGCCCTCGCCATGACCACCTCAATCGGCCTCGCTCTCGCCGACGGCAAAAAAGACTGCACCACCGAGCCACAGGCCAAATGGAAACCACAAGCCGAAGCCGAAGCAACCGCCAAGACCGCTGGATACGAAGTTCGGCGCTCAAAAATCGAAGGCTCCTGTTACGAAGTTTACGCAGTGAAGGACGGCAAGAATCTTGAGTTGTTCTACAACCCCGTCGACTTGAAGCTCATGCACACCGTCACGAAGTAAGTCCCAAACATGCAAGACGATGCACCACGTCTGCATGTCGCCGATACCGAAACTCCGGGGGGAGTTTCGGTATCGGCACCGGTTTGGGATTTCCCAACGCGCTTATTCCATTGGTCGCTGGTCGGCTTATTTACGGCGGCCTGGTTGACGGGCGGCTCCGGTAATCGCGCCCACGAGATCCTTGGTTTCATAATTACAGCATTGATCATATTTCGCGTGATCTGGGGACTGATCGGCACGCGCCACGCGCGCTTCTCTGATTTCGTTCACTCTCCCAGAACTATTTTACGCTATCTCGGCGCCTTCTTCCGCCTCAAAGCACCCCACTACCGCGGCCACAATCCAGCTGGCGGTATGATGATTATCTTCTTACTGCTCGCCATCGCCACCATTTGCACCAGTGGCATCATGATGTTGACACAACAGTTTTTCGGCGTGTCGTGGGTCGAAAATCTACACATGTGGGCGGCCTATGGCATCCTCGCGCTCATAGCCGGTCACCTCCTCGGCGTCGTACTTTCAAGCTGGGTACATCAAGAGAACCTCGTCAAAGCCATGATTACGGGTGCCAAACCAGCACCACCTGGAACGACAATCGTCCAGCCCAACTCCGTAACCGCAATCAACGATCGCATGCGCGGCATGGAAGGTCTTTACCTCATCACACTTCTTGCGGGCCTCGGTGGCGCGCTCGGCTGGCAAATGACGGCCCATCGCACCTCAACCGTCAGCAACCCCGATGAACGCGCGCCACCTCCTGAAGTCGCCCCAACGCCAATAGAAATTGCCGTCACCAAAGCCGTTCAATCATCATCGCCCAATAGAGAGTTCCAGGATTACGTTTCCAGTGGACCTGGCGAAGCCTCACGGTCCTGGCTGCTCTCCTCCGGTGGACGCCTGTATGACAATTGGTTCGCCGCCATGGGCGTCATAGGTCCGCAAAAAAACCATCCTTCTTGGCCCGCAAGTAACACAGCCATCCAGGGCGAGCAGACTTGGCGTTGTAAAAGTTGCCATGGCTGGGACTACGCCGGCCGAGATGGCCAAAATCGCACTGGCAGCAACGCGACTGGCATCACCGGCTTGCAGCGCGCAAAGGGTATGCCACCCGAACGCATCATGACCATCCTGAGCAATGACAAGCACGGCTTCACCGATGACATCATGCCACCGCACGCAAAATACCGCGTTGCACTATTTGTCTCTCAAGGGCAACACGTAGTTCAACGCTACATAACACCCGCCAACACCGTCAACGGCGACCTCAACCAGGGTCGCAATGGCTTTCAAACACTGTGCGCAGCCTGCCACGGATTTGATGGCAAGGCCCGCAGGCTCGGCGCGTCGTCGGATCCAACCTATAAGGGCAATCCATTGTGGGTCGGCTCCAAAGCGCGCGCCAACCCCACAGAGGTCTTGCACAAAGTCCGCAACGGGCATCCCGGCGCAATCATGATCTCTCTCCGCGCTTTCCCAATGGACACTGCCGTCAACATTCTCGCCTATGCGCAGTCACTTCCAAACGAGTAAGAGCCATCGTTATGACCGCAGTTCACTCAATCTCGAACGAGATATCTTTGGCACCTTCGAACAATGTCGCGCGCCCAAGCGCATAAATGTTCTCCAAGCCCTCGGTCAGAGTAATAAAATGATTGCCCGATAGCTGCCCCGCCTTTGACGCAAAATTCACGCAGCCATACGCCAGCAAGAGTTCAGTTTCACTAACACCGCCCGGATACAGAATAATCTGCCCCGGTGCTGGATAGCAGGTATTATTCTCGAATCCGACACCGAAGTTGAGATCCCCGAGCGGCACCCACACACCCTCCCCACTCCACCGAACGTGAATAATCTTACCCTTGAACGGCATATGTTTGCGAAATGCTGCCACCGTATTAGGCGCCTTCTCCATTTCAAAATGCCCTCGGAACGTATGGGCTCCAGCAACCACTTTCACTTTCAACATAGCCTGTTCCCTGTTCTGAATTAAACCGTGCAATTGCACGAGCCATTGCTAAGAATTGACTGCGAGCCCAACGATAAAATCGAGCAAGACGCGCGCACCAGCATCGATATCTTCAAGCGCTGAAAATTCATCTGGATTATGCGAAATACCGCCGCGACACCGAACGAACAGCATCACCGACGGAATACGCCCGCCAAAGGCCATCGCATCATGGCCTGCCCCACTCGGCAACAGGCGCAACGGCGGCGCTTGTCGCTCAACAGCTTCACCGAGCCGCGCCATTAGTCCCGCATCACTCGTAACAGCCGGCGCATCGTAGGGCAGATCCACTTGCACCGAGACACACCGCGCCTCCGCAATTAAACTTAGCTCTCGTCTCAATCGCTCAATGAAATCGAGACGGGCCGCATCTACCGGACAACGAATATCCAACGTAAAGCTAACAAAGCCCGGAATTGTATTGACGGCACCATGAGCAACCTCAATCCGACCCACGGTCGCAACCAGATCCGCTTCAGCCCGTGCCAAAGCCTCAAGTCGCAACATCATTTCAGCCGCCGCCGCCAGCGCGTCACGCCGCATGATCATCGGCACTGTGCCTGCATGCCCACTTTCGCCACGCACCCCAACGCGACCACGGCTCGCACCGTTAATCGCCGTCACTACACCGACCGCAAGCCCATCCGCC
>JABFRJ010000348.1 GCA_013141255.1 Hyphomicrobiaceae bacterium | reverse complement strand
GCGGCGCAGGTGGACGAAATCAAAAAACGGTTTCCGGTTTGAGCCGGGACGTATATTCCAGGGAGTGGATACAATGTCTAATAAATTGGATTTGACGGGACGTGTGGCGGCGGTAACTGGCGGCGCTCAAGGCATTGGGCGGGCTGTGACGGAGCGGTTTCTTGCTTCGGGCGCAAAAGTTGCCATTTGGGATATGGACAAAAAACTTGCTGATGCGACGGCTGCTAAGCTCGGCGCGGAGGTGTTGGCTGTTCAATGCGACGTCACCAACCCGGCATCGGTGAACGCTGCGCGCGACGCAACCATGGCGAAATTCGGCAAGATCGACATTCTGATTAACAATGCGGGCGTCGCGGGCCCCACGGCGAAGCTTTGGGACGTGAAGCTCGAAGATCTGCAAATGACGATGCGGGTCAATCTCGAAGGTCCGTTTAACTGCTGCAAAGCGGTCATCCCTGGCATGATCAAGCAAAACTATGGGCGTATTGTGAATGTGGCGTCGATTGCAGGCAAGGAAGGCAATCCCAACGCGTCGGCTTATTCGGCCTCGAAGGCGGCGATCATCGGCATGACGAAGTCACTCGGCAAAGAGCTGGCGTCGTACGATATTTCCGTCAATGCGGTGACGCCTGCTGCTGCGAAAACCGCGATCTTTGATCAGATCACCCAAGAGCATATCGATTTCATGCTCTCGAAAATTCCGCGTGCGCGGTTTGTGACGGTCGAGGAAGTGGCGGCATTGATTGGTTTTGCAGCTTCAGCTGACTGCTCTTTCACGACCGGACAGGTGCTCGATATTTCGGGCGGTCGCGCGACGTATTGAGCCGGCGCTTCTGCCTACTCTTTCAACTTACGTGCTTCGACATCGGATCGCTGTAGATAGCGTCCGGTGTCGAGGAGCGTTGAGGTATATTCCTGATAGCTAACGCCTGCTGCTGCCGCACGAGCGATGCGGAATTTTAGAATCGGCATCGGTGGCGTTTTCCATGCTGCTTTATGCGCTTTGTTCCAATAATGGCGGCGCAACAGGTATCCGGGTTCTTCGTCGAGCGGTGGTCCGTTGTTGTGGCCGATCTCAGGCAGATCGCCCAGGCCCCAGCGCAGGATCGGCGTGGGGATTTTTATGCCACCGAAACGGCGGCGACGGCTCATAAGTTCGCGGTCGTATCTGTCGCCCATTGTGCCCTGCGCGGTTGCTCGCGATGCCCAATATAATGGCGTTGGAGGGCAGGTCGCAATTGTGTCGCGATGCTCAACCTGGCGAACCCGCAGTCAGAACGCACAATCGTTAGGCAAGTCTTCAAGCAAATCCGTAAGCGACGACGACGTAACGGGCGGCGCGACCAACGGTGACGAGGCCAAGAAACTGCCAAAACGGCACGCGAAATAGCCCGGCGGCCAGCGTTAACGGATCGCCCGCGATAGGCACCCACGAGAGCAGCAACGACCACTTGCCCCAACGCTGAAAGCGCCCGGCTGCTAAGTCGAGATTTGCCTTGGAGATGGGGAACTGCTTGTGATCACGGTAGGCGATGGCGAGGTGCCCGAGCCACCAATTGAATGTGGCGCCGGCGACATTGCCGACGATCGCCGATATGAGCAGTGTGGGCTTGGATATGGTTGTCGCTTTTATCGCCGCCCACAGCGCTGCTTCCGAAGAGAGCGGCAGAATTGTTGCGGCAAGGAAGGCCCAAAGCGTGAGCCCCGCAAGCGTGAGCGCGGTTTCCATCGATCAGCGTACTCTCGACCGCGGATTTGCTGTTGCGGTTTCGACGGTCACGGTGCGGGGGCTCTATCTATTGATGCGAACGTAGGCACAGTAGGCGAGCCGCGCACGATCACTGTCAAAGCGTCAGTATCGGTTGACACGCGAGTGGTCTGTACCGTCAGTGCGCTCGCGCGTTGCACGCTCAACGCCTTGGCGACAGCTGCTGAAGTTCCGATCAGCATTTTCATACCGATTTCCTTGTCTATTAGGCCAATTTTTCCGGATGCCGAGATAGCCAAAGCCTTACTCTTGAGTGCAACACTATCAAAAACGAGACGGCCAACATCGATTTGAGCTTTGATCTCGACTTCCTCGAAAAATGTATCGATGGCTGACGCGCCCCAGCCATGAACCTCGGTTGCTTTGGATTTTTGCACGTGATCGCGAAGTGCCCGCAGATCTAGCGGAAGTTTGGCGCCATCGGGCGCGGATAAATTTATTTTACCGCGTGCGGCTTTGAGCAGCTCCCCCACGGTCACGCCTGCGCCTGTTAATTCAACTGTTCCACGGATACTACCGCGCGGCGCGGGCCAGTTTACGAGGGGCTCGGTCAACCAGTCCGCATTGGCGGTATCAAATCGACTACGTACTGCGTAGACGGGCGCTGCCTTGGTCATGTCAACTGTGAGCTGGACACTTCCGTGCGCGAGGCCGACGTCAATTTCGGCAATATCGGCATGCATGACGCCGTCGCGAACTGTAAAAGCAGCGACAGCACGCCCAACCGGTGTCGCATCCATCAAAAGCCGTTTGGCAGAAACGCGGAGATCAGCGTCTACCGCAAGAATTGAGGGGAAGGCTGTTTGGATCGCGTGCCAACTTGGCAAAGGTTGCGGCGTTGTAGCTAGACCGCCTGGCGCTACAGCGGTGCGCAGTAACGCGCCGGCATTGAAATTCTCAAGCGCTAAGGTGCCTTCGATCAGCGGTCGGCCGTTGCGGTACCGGAACGTCAATGCACCGCTGCCCTCTTGGCCATCGATAGCGAAGCTTGCGGTCTGGAACGAGAGAGCGCCGGCACGCCACGTGATTGGTCCACGCAGTGTGGCCGTCGTTGCGCCCGTCGTCGTCGACCAACCAATGCCTTGCCAGCGGGCAAAATTCGCAACTCTTGGAATAGAAATATCGGCGATGCCTTCTACTTCGACGCCATTGATGTTGACGGCAGAGCCTTCAAGCCTTGCGAAGAGGTCTGTACCGCGCACCGTCACGCGTAACGGCCAATTGCGAGCGTGTGGGTTAGGTGCTTGAGTTTTGTCGACCGCTGTAACGCGAGGCGTTACGCCTGTGGCGGTGATGCGCCCCGGTGGACCGACTGTGGCCTCGATACTGAGTTGCTGGCCTCGCGCGACGAGTGTGCCCTCCCAGGACAGCAGGCCATTCTTGCGCGGAGTCACTTTGGTGTTGATGTCGCTGACAGTTTCTTCTTCGCCCCCGGCCCAACGGACTTTTGCAGAGCCCCGTTTGACGTCGATGGCGTCAAATCCCAAGGCAAAGAGTTGCTGGTAAATCGGGATGGCGAGGGCATTCGAGGCGGCTTCAACGGAGTCGTTATCGTCGATCACTTTGGCGGTTAGGTCAATGTCGAATGCAGGCTGATCGAGCACTAAAGCGCGTGGGCCATGTGTCGGACGTGGGCCTGCAAAAAACACCCCTTTTGTGACGGTAATCGCCGGCTGTGCTGATAGCTGCAGCGGTTGATCAATGGTGATGATACTTTGATTTGCGGCCTCGACACTGTCGCCGACTGAGGGACGGGCGCCGGGAATTCGAGCGCCGAGCAGAGGTACTAGGACGGCGAGCACAAGGGCCGCGAAGGCGGCGATGATGCCACCTGCGATAACACGCGATACGATGTTGGCGCGTCTTGCCATGTGGTGCTTGTTCTTGCCTCTTTGGTTGGCGCCATAAAACAGCATCATAGCGCTATGACAACAGCTATGGGCGATTTCAAGGTCAATATGGGGGTCAATAGTTGGGTCATTTTGGCAGTGACCACGAGCACTTATGCTCGGCTGGCGTCGTCTCGGCGATCTCAACCAATTGCGCGACGGTCCGATGTCGAATTGGCTTGCTGTTCGTGGCGTTGACGTTATCGTGGGCTGGCTCGGGTCAATTTTGAGTTTGATGCACTGCAACGTGACGGTTGCATCGTGATTGGCCGAATACGCTTGTCGGGCGCTCCGTTAATCGAACCCAAAGCTTAAGATCATAATGGTGCCTGTGTCATCCATCCGTTCCGCGCCTCTCATTGTGGGTTGGCAGGAATGGGTTGCTTTGCCGACTCTGGGACTTGCCGCAATCAAAGCCAAGATTGATACCGGCGCTAAGACCTCGGCTCTGCACGCCGAAACCATTGAAATTGCGCGCGAAGGTCGCTTAGAGGTGGTCCGTTTTACCATCTGCCCGGCGCCGAAACGTCCGGACCTACTCATCGCGTGTGAAGCACCTCTCGCTGATCTGCGCGGCGTTACCAGCTCCAACGGACGGCTTGAGAGGCGCCCCGTGATCCACGCCCTCGTCGACTGCGGGAGTGGTGCGAAGCGCATTGAAATTACCCTGACGGATCGCGGGAGTATGTCGTATCGAATGCTGATCGGTCGACAAGCGCTGACGGCGCTTGGACTTGTGGTTGATCCTGCGCTTTCGTTTCAACTCCCAAAACTCAGCTTCAAACTTTATCCGGGTTGGTCGCGGCGGCGCGCGGGGGCGCGTGCATAAGTGCCGCGTTGTCCAAGTCGGGCTTGGCGTAGATCAGTGACGTTAAATTTGCCGAGCAGGTCTGCGGCATCAGCAGAATAGGCTTTTCGAGAGCGATCAGCGATTGCAAGTTTGAGCAGGTTGAGATTTAGTTCAAGAAAAGAATTGACGTAAAGGAGAACGCCCCATGACCGATGCAGTAATTGTTTCTACCGCCCGAACCGGGCTTGCCAAATCCTGGAAGGGCGCACTCAACGCCACGCACGGCGCGTCCATGGGCGGCCACGTCGTTAAACATGCCATCCAGCGGGCCAAAATCGAGGCTGGGGAAGTTGAAGATGTGATCATCGGCTGCGCCAACCCTGAAGGTGCAACCGGCGGCAACATCGCGCGTCAAATTGCGATCGCTGGCGGATGCCCGGTTTCGGTTTCGGGACTTACGGTCAATCGCTTTTGTTCGTCAGGCCTGCAGACTATTGCGCTCGCCGCGCAACGCATCAAAGCTGGCGAAGGCGACATCTTCGTTGCCGGCGGTGTTGAAAGCATCAGTCTGGTTCAGAACGAGATGAACCGCAAGAATTACAAAGACAAGGCGCTAGAGAAGCTCAAACCCGAAGTGTACTGGAACATGCTGCAAACCGCCGAAATGGTGGCAAAGCGCTACGGAGTTCCGCGCGAGGTGCAGGACCGCTACGGCGTCGAAAGTCAACTTCGTGCCGCTGCTGGACAACAAGCGGGTAAATTTCGCGATGAGATCGTGCCGTTCACGACGATGATGACCAAAGCCGAAATGAACGACAAAAAGGAAGTTGTTCGGACCTGGCAAGAAGAAGTCACATTGACTTCGGACGAAGGTATTCGCGGCGATACGACCTATGAAGGTGTCGCGAAAATTCGCCCGGCTATGGAGGGCGGCGTTGTATCGGCGGGCAATGCTAGCCAGTTTTCGGACGGCGCTAGCGTTGCTGTCGTGATGAATAGCAAACTTGCGGAGAAGCGCGGATTGAAGCCGCTTGGCATCTTCAAAGGGTTCGCGGTTGCGGGCTGCGAGCCTGATGAAATGGGCATTGGCCCGGTCTATGCCGTGCCAAAGCTGCTCGCCCGCGCGGGCCTCAAAGTGTCCGATATTGACTTGTGGGAGCTCAATGAAGCCTTTGCGGTGCAGGTCATTTACAGTCGCGACAAGCTCGGTATTCCGAATGACCGGCTCAACGTCAATGGCGGCGCGATTGCTGTCGGACATCCCTATGGCGTCTCGGGCGCCCGTTTGGTTGGGCATGCGCTCATTGAAGGCAAACGGCGTGGCGCGAAAAACGTCGTTGTGACGATGTGCATTGGCGGCGGCATGGGTGCTGCTGGTCTGTTTGAAGTCGTTTAATCGGTTGGCACGCGATTTTTGGGCCGCTGCGTCTTGGATTCTGATTGCATTCGGAATCGCGGCGGTTTGATCGCACACAAAGGGATCGGTTTTATGGATCTGCGATTTACACCTGACGAAACGCGCTTTCGCAAAGACGTGCGCGACTTTTTGCTGACCGAAATTCCAGCTAGCATTCGAAACAAAGTCTCGGTTGGCGAGCATTTGGCCAAAGAGGACATGGTGACGAGCGCGCGCATCCTGGGCAAAAAAGGCTGGGTTGCGCCGCATTGGCCAAAAGAGTGGGGAGGCGCGGGTTGGACGCCAATCCAGCATCACATCTTTATGGAAGAAGTGCAGTCGTGCTCGGTGCCGCAGCCGCTTCCGTTCAACTATTCAATGTGTGGTCCGGTTGTGATCAACTTCGGCACTGAAGCGCAGAAGAAGAAATTCCTGCCGCGCATGTATAATC
>JABFRJ010000475.1 GCA_013141255.1 Hyphomicrobiaceae bacterium | reverse complement strand
CCCTACCCCTGCCCGTCAAGGGGAGGGGGTGAGTGTCAAGAATTTGATTCAATCCCAATTGGAACGACTCAAGAAAACCCAGATTGTACTTCCTCGGATTCACTTGCTATTTGCATGATCACAACATCGCGGTAACCTCCGGCGAACGACGCCAAACCGAGGAACCGCCCGCATGATGTCCGCGACCGCACTCAAAGATCACGTCGTCTTGATTACCGGCTCATCCGGCACCCTTGGTACTGCCACGGCGAACGCCATTGAAGCCGCTGGCGGCAAGGCCATCCGCACTGACCTCAAGGGCAAACCAAATATCGATTATGAACTCGACGTGACCAGCGAAGCTGACTGGCAGCGCGTCATGGCGGCGGTCGACAACGCCCATGGCCGCCTCGATGGCTTGGTCAACAATGCCGGTCTCGGTACAGTCGGCGACGTTGAAACGACAACTTACGAGCATTTCAAAAAGGTTATGGCCGTCAATATCGATGGCGTCTTCCTTGGCACCAAGTATGCGGCACCACTGTTGCTGAAGTCCAAAGCACCATCCATTGTCAATCTGTCGTCGGTATCAGGCCTCGTCGCCGGTCCCGGCCTAGCAGCCTATAACGCCTCGAAAGGCGCGGTGCGTCTGTTCTCGAAATCTGTGGCCCTGTGGGGTGCGCGAAAAAACCCGCAGATCCGCTGTAATTCGGTCCACCCAGCCTTCATCGAAAGCGACATGGTCGACGGTATGATGGCCATCAGCCGCGACAAGGCCAAGATGCACGCCAAACTCGTTGCCGATATTCCGCTGGGCCGCTTGGGTAAACCTGAGGAAGTCGCCAACGCAGTAATCTTTTTGCTCTCCCCCGCCTCGTCGTTTTCCACCGGCTTTGAAATGCTCGTCGATGGCGGTTTGGTGGCGCGGTGAACGCTTCGCATCACCGCAAGCCCGGTGCCTCGGCGTTGAAAATCATCGCCCTTACTGCAATCGCGATGCTCGCCTTCGCGGCAAACTCTCTGTTGGCGCGCGTGGCGCTGCTCATGCCAAGCGCCGACGCAATCGGTTTTACTGGCGTGCGTTTGGCAACCGGGGCCATAGCGTTGGCTGCAATCCTGGCGATCCAAGTATCGCGCTCAGATGTGAAAAATTTCGCAATCAACGGCAGCTGGAGTAACGCCTCCGCGCTGTTCGGTTATGCCATTACTTTCTCGTTCGCTTACGTGCTTTTGGGCGCGGCCATGGGCGCTTTGATCCTGTTTGGTTCTGTCCAACTAAGTATGTTGTTCTGGGCCATCTACAAAGGCGAACGCTTAATTGCGCTGGAATGGTTCGGCCTCGGTATTGCACTCATGGCCTTTCTCTATCTCGTGTCGCCAGGGCTCACCGCGCCGCATCCAGCAGGAACCGCACTCATGGTCGTCAGCGGCATTTCCTGGGCAATCTACACCTTGCTCGGGCGTGGCAGTCGAGCGCCGTTGGCCGATACTGCTGGCAACTTTATCCGCTGTCTACCCATCGCAGCCGTGCTCGTAGTGGCAGCGCTGGCGCAAGGGGCATTGGATTGGCGCACAACGATACTGGCCACGGCGTCAGGTGCGCTCGCATCGGGCGGCGGCTACGCGCTTTGGTACACTGTCCTCCCAGCCATCAGTCGCACACGCGCCGCCATCGTACAGCTCACTGTTCCGCCGATTGCGGCGCTGGGTGCTGTTATAATCTTAGGCGAGCCGTTCACTCTGCGGCTGTTGCTTGCAACGGTTGGCGTGCTTGGCGGCGTCGCTCTCGCCGTCGCGGCTCCCCAAAAACATTGACGAACGCGCACAGGCGTCCTTTTGCAACGCGGCCGAACCGCCCCCTCACCTTCCGTTAACTCTTTTCTCGGACAACTCACGTCTCGCCTTAAATGCGGAACGGAGCGCTCGTGTCTTTCGTCCCCAATTCCTTCGTAGCCGCAAATGCCCTGAAAGCCGACGACGCAGTCGCCCGTGACGCGTTCGTTCGTGATGTCTTAGCAAGCGGCGTTTGCTTCGTTGTCGAAGGCGCCGACGGAAAAGTCCGCGTGCCTTCGCCGCGTCATCCTGGCTGCCACGTCGAACTTCTCTGGTCCGACCGCGCCGAGGCAACGCGCTGGGCCTCGGTTCTTGCCACTAAATCGCAGATACGCGCGGTTGCTCTGCATACCTTGATCGCCGAGCATTTGCCGTCTCTGACGGTCGCGAGCGTTTTCGCCGGTCCCGATTGGTCGGATCTGCCAGCTGAGCCGGAAGTAACGGGCGCAGAACTGAGCTACTCGCTCCGACGAGCGCTTGCCGTGGAGTTTGCTGCAGCCGCCCATACAACGCGCCAAGTCTGGCTGCTGAAGGACGCCAACGGGCTGGTGACGCTGACATCGACCTTGTCGTCGACCGCCCAGGTGCTACCGGTCTTTGCCACCCACGAGCAAGCCGCCTCTCACGCGACCGCTCAAATCGTAACGCCAGTTAGGCAGCCGATGGCCGAGTTCTTGAGCAAAACGCTGATGACCTGCATCGTTGAGCACTGGCGTCTCGCCCCCGCTTACATGCCCGGACCCGATGTCTTGGAGTTGGCCCCCTGGGATATGAAAGCCCTGCTCCACGGCTCCCCTCAATCTCGGCGAGTTGCTTAATTTTTCCACGGTCGCCCGCCTTAGGGCGAACCTCCACCCTTAGGCCAGTTTGCCATCCCCGCCACCCGTGCTAATCGATCCCTCTGAACGGGGTTTTCAGCATACAGAGGCGATTGCGATGAAAGACGTACTGCACGAGCTCGACCGGCGCCGCTCAGAAGCGCGCCTTGGCGGCGGTCAAACCCGCATCGACGCTCAACACAAGCGCGGCAAGCTGACCGCCCGCGAACGCGTCGACCTTCTGCTCGATGAAGGCTCGTTCGAAGAATTCGATATGTACGTCGAGCACCGCTCGACTGACTTCGGCATGGAAAACACGAAAATTCCCGGCGACGGTGTTGTCACTGGTTGGGGCACCATCAACGGTCGCGTGGTCTATGTCTTCGCTAAGGACTTTACCGTCTTCGGTGGTTCGTTGAGCGAAACCCACGCCAAGAAAATTATGAAAATTCAAGACATGGCGCTGCAAAACCGCGCGCCAATCATTGGCCTCTTTGACGCTGGCGGCGCACGCATTCAGGAAGGGGTGGCAGCACTCGGCGGCTACGGCGAAGTCTTCCTCCGCAACGTGCTCGCCTCAGGCGTCATCCCGCAAATCTCCGTCATCATGGGACCGTGCGCCGGCGGCGACGTCTACTCACCCGCCATGACCGACTTCATCTTCATGGTCAAAGACACGAGTTACATGTTTGTGACCGGCCCTGACGTCGTGAAAACTGTGACCAACGAAACAGTCACCGCCGAAGAACTGGGCGGCGCGAAGGTCCACACGACGAAAACATCTATCGCCGACCGCGCCTATGAAAATGACCTCGAAGCACTGCTTCAGATGCGCCGCTTAATGGATTTCCTGCCCTCGCACAATCAAGCGGGCGTGCCGGTGTTGCCCACGAAAGATAGTCCGAGCCGCTATGATATGTCGCTCGATACGCTAATCCCTGACAATCCAAACAAGCCCTATGACATCAAGGAATTGATATTGAAGGTCGTGGATGAAAGCGACTTCTTCGAAATCCAAGACCAGTTCGCCAAGAACATCGTCACCGGTTTCGCGCGTATGGAAGGCAAGACGGTCGGTATTGTTGCCAACCAGCCGATGGTGTTGGCGGGCGTTCTCGACTCAGACGCCTCGCGCAAAGCCGCCCGTTTCGTCCGCTTCTGCGATTGCTTCGATATTCCCATTGTCACCTTCGTTGACGTGCCGGGCTTCCTGCCGGGCACCGCGCAAGAATACGGCGGTCTCATCAAACACGGAGCAAAACTACTCTTCGCTTACGCCGAAGCGACTGTGCCGAAAATCACCGTCATCACCCGCAAAGCCTACGGCGGCGCCTACGACGTGATGAGCTCGAAGCATATTCGCGGCGACGTCAACTACGCTTGGCCCACTGCAGAAATCGCCGTTATGGGTGCCAAGGGCGCGACCGAAATTCTCTATCGCGCAGAATTGGGCGACCCTGAGAAGATTAAAGCCCGCGTTGATGAGTATCAAAAACGCTTCGCCAATCCCTTTGTTGCTGCAGAGCGTGGCTACATCGATGAAGTTATCCTGCCCCACGGTACCCGCAAACGCATCTGCCGCGCACTCAATATGCTGACCAACAAAAAGCTGACCAACCCCTGGAAAAAGCACGATAACATACCATTGTGAGTATCGGTCTGCGCCCAATCTTCCGTGACAGGGACGAGACCTACGATCGGCGCCTTCGTCTCGCGTTTGTCCTGATCGGACTGGGCTTTGCCGTTATTTTGTACGGCGGGACGTGGCTGGCTTTTACGCTGCGGGGCCGATGAGACACACAAGTTGCAAAATAGCGCGACACCACTCTTGATGGTTGAGTTGATCCGAGTACAAATAATCCAAAATTGGGAGGTTTTCGGATGATCAACAAGACGTACATAGGCCGCATTATTGTACTTGCGACGGCATTGCCAGTGGCCACAACCGCCTCGGCACAAACCAAGCCGCGCGCTTTCCCGGTCAGCCAGATTCAGTCCAACTGCGCACGAACCTACTCCGATCCATCCGGTTGCGGTCGCATCGCTGAAATTGTTCGCCAACGCTATGGTGACACTGTCACGATCATACAATGGAATTCCGGTGCCGGCATCGTCCGTCACCAAAAGCGACAAGGCAATTAAGGGGCAACGGACGAGCGCGGCTTGAAATGGTATCATCTGCGACGATTGATGACCCATGGAGCCTGATCGAATGTTGATCATCCGCGCGGCGCGTTGGTCCGACCACGCTGAATTAAAACCTATCGTTGACGCCTTCGCCGAAATGCATAGCCGCTGGGACCCTGGGTTCCGTTCGCGTTGGCTCGGTTTCACCGCAGCCATTTTCCAAACGTGGCTCCAAGCATCTGACGAGTTCCATCTCGTAGCCGTGCGCGATGGTAAAGTCGTCGGCTATACGTCGGGTGGTAAATTCTTAGGCAACGACGGCATTCACCTTTTTAGTCGCCGCAATATTTTCGTTTACACCCTCGTCGTCGCCGAGACCGAACGAGGTCAAGGCATCGGCCGCAAGCTCTTCGCGGCTATTGAAGACCAAGCCCGCGAGCATGACGCTGAAATCATTCAGCTCAATGTGACCACGGCGAATACCGACGCCAAAGCCTTTTACGAAAAGCTTGGCTATGTTTCGGGCAGCGAGACTCGGACGAAAGTCGTTCAGCATGTCAAGCGTTACGAATAACTTGTTCGCGGACGCAATACAGTGCCGACGCTCAAATCCAACCCATCAACTCGCGCCGCACAATGGCTTCAATCACATCAAGCCCACCTGGACTGTCATTGAGTGCAGGTACGTAGGAAAATTGCTCGCCGCCGCCATGCATGAAAATCTCGCGGTTCTCAACATCCAGTTCCTCGAGCGTCTCAAGACAGTCAGCCGAGAACCCTGGTGCCACGAGCACCAGCTTCTTCACGCCCGATTTCGCCAGAGCTTCGACTGTCTTGTCGGTATAGGGCTGCAGCCACGGATCATTTCCGAACCGCGATTGAAACGTCGTCAACAACTTGCCCTCGGGCCAATCAAGTTCTGCGCGCAGCAAGCGCGACGTTTTCATGCAGTGGCAGTGATAGGGATCGCCTTTCTCCAGATACTTCTGCGGCATACCGTGATAGGTCGCAATCACATGATCCGGCTGCCACGGCAGCGCCGCGAGATGCGTGCGAATTGAGTCGGCAAGCGCTCGAATATAGACCGGATCATCAGCATACCGCGGCGCCACGCGTACTGCAGGTTGCCATCGCATTTTGAGTAACGCACGAAACGCCTGATCAGCCGCAGTGGCGGTCGTTGCCGCGGCGTAATGTGGATACAGCGGCACTAGCAATATGCGCTCGCATCCCTGCTCGACTAACGCTTGTAAACGGCTCTCGGTCGATGGGTTCTGATACCGCATCGCCCAATCAACAATGACGTTCGGATGAGCACTCAATCTCGTGGCGATGCCCTCGGCCTGTGCCCGCGTGATCGTCTTGAGCGGCCCCTCGTTACTCTCCTTGTTCCAGATCGTATCGTAGTCTTTGCCCTTTTTGCCAGGCCTCACGGTCAGAATGATCAGATTGAGGATCGGCCACCACTTCCACTTGGGTTCCTCAATGACGCGCTCATCCGACAAGAACTCTTTGAGGTAGCGCCGCATCGACCAGTAGTCGGTGCCGTCAG
>JABFRJ010000489.1 GCA_013141255.1 Hyphomicrobiaceae bacterium | reverse complement strand
TCGCAAGGCTCGTCAGGTCGAACTTGATGCTGATCAGGCCGCTAAAAGACCTTCAAACCCCGCCGCCCCGAACAATCGTAGATCCACACCAAGCCGAACTCGACTTATGCTGAACCGGACAGCAGTGGGACGAGCCCGAGGATGACAACTGAGGGGAGGTTGGAGCGTGCCTTAAGCATTGGCAGATCCAGGACAAGACGCGCACATTGCACGCCTCCCCTCCCCCACAAGGGGGGCGGGAGTCATCCGGCATTGGCCAACTCTCGCTGCTGCGAGAGTGCGTGTGTGCGCCGAGCCAATCATTTACTTGTCAAAGAGCCGGACGTTGGAGTTTGGACCTCGCGCAGACCGTGATTGCATTGTCTCACAGGTTTGGAAGGCGGGGATAGATTTGGGCGGAATTTGTGGGAGAGGGTTAAGGGGGGCGAGGTCGGCGGCGAGGACTATTTATTTGAGACACTTGCAACGCTCGTGACGGCTTAGCTACAGTTTGTGCTACGAAATGACGTGTTTCATTGATCCGTGATGGTGCTGCATGGACAACATCTCAACTCAGCTGCCTAACCTGCTCTTAGTTTACGCTGCATTTGCGCTTGCTGTCGGAAGCCCTGGGCCAAGCACTCTTGCGATCATGGCGGCGTCGATGGAGCGAGGGCGGGGCGCGGGCGTCACACTTGCGCTCGGCGTGACCGCGGGTTCATTCACTTGGGGACTACTCGCAACTGCTGGCGTCTCAACATTGCTTGCGGCGCACGAGGGAGCGCTGTATTTCATAAAGATCTCCGGTGGTTTGTATTTGTTTTTTCTTGCCTGGAAATCAGCGCGATCAGCACTCCGACCAGACGGCGTGCGCGCCGCGTTTCAACATGTGGGACCACAAGATCGGACGCGCACTTTTGTGCGTGGTTATTTGATGCATCTCACGAACCCGAAAGCAATTTTGGGTTGGATTGCGATCATGGCTATTGGCCTTCGGCCCGATGCGCCGAGTGCAATCCTATTGGCAATGCTTTTCGGTTGCCTCGGCATTTCGATGTTTTTTAATTGCGGCTATGCACTGTTGTTTTCGACCGAACCAATGGTGCGTGGCTATCGCAAGGTGCGACGGTGGGTCGAGGGATGTTTGGCAGGCATCTTCGTTTTTGCAGGTTTTAAACTGCTGACGTCAAAGCCTTGATGACGCCTCGTGCGCTAAAGGGAAAACTGAAATTCGCCACTCTTTTACGCTGCTTCTTCGACGAGTTTGCGGGCGAGTTCGAGGTCGACGGAGACGAGTTGGGAGACGCCTTTCTCGGCCATGGTGACGCCGAACAGGCGGTGCATGTGCGCCAAATATAACCGCCTATGTATCGTGCAGCGTCTTTCTGTCAGACTCCAAGCCTCTGTGCGAAGTGACGACCTACTTCTTTCGCGTATGGGTTGCCATTGCGCAGCGCTTTGAGCAGTACACCTTCGACACTACCGATCATACCCTTATCGGATGATGCGAACTCCCCGAATGCGTCGATGAAGGCGGCAACAACGATTTCCGAAAATTGCTTTGGCTCGATATTCATACGCTCGGCCACTGCTATCAACCCACGACTATCACAGTATAATTCTTCCTCCTCGTCGCCACCACCGTTGACTCGATGCAACGTCATCAACGCGCAAAAGGCGAAATCATCGAGACTGCCATAGCTGCGTCCTCGCATGTATTCGTCATAAAGCTTGTCCACTGGGTAGCTGTCATGCTCGGCATCACCCTTCTTGATCCAAAGCTTCCAGACGTCGCGCGGGCTCGGATCAAGCAATACGAAAGCACGGATCGCCGGGCTGCAACGGTGCCATGGCATACCGTCTTCGCCGCCGTGAATTTGATCGAGGTAGCAAAGGATAAGCTTGCGCAAACTTGGAACGGCTCGCGACCACGACTCAGTCACCAAACGATCGAAAAACTTCTTCTCATTGCGCTTCGGCCCGTTCTTGATTTGGAACGCGAACTGGATTTGCGGGTGGTATTGGGTATCGGCCAATGCATCGACACCGCTGGTAAATTTCGTCGCCAAGGTCTCCAATGCTGCAATTGCGCCATCTTCGTCGTCGCTGGGAATTGAAATCACGTTCGTCATTTGACGCTCTCCTATTCAACACAACTGCGTGTCGCTCACGCGGCTTCTTCGACGAGTTTGCGGGCGAGTTCGAGGTCGACGGAGACGAGTTGGGAGACGCCTTTCTCGGCCATGGTGACACCGAACAGGCGGTGCATGTGCGCCATGGTCATGGGATGATGGGTGATGACGAGGAAGCGGGTCGCGGTTTCCTGCGCCATGCGTTCCATCATGGTGCAAAAGCGTTCGACATTGCCGTCATCAAGCGGCGCGTCGACTTCGTCGAGCACGCAGATGGGTGAGGGGTTGGTCAAGAACACGGCGAAGATGAGTGAGAGCGCGGTCAAGGTCTGCTCGCCGCCCGACAAAAGCGAGAGGGTCGCTGGTTTTTTGCCGGGTGGTTTGGCGATGATTTCGAGGCCGCCTTCCAATGGGTCTTCTGGGCTCTCGACCATTTCGAGACGAGCTTCGCCGCCGCCAAACAGAATGCCGAACAGGCGTTGGAAGTGGCCGTTGACGGCATCAAATGCGGTGTCGAGGCGGCCCTTGGCTTCCTTGTTGAGTTCGCCGATGGCGCCGCGCAACTTAGCGATGGCGTCTTCGACGTCAGCGCGTTCTTTGTCGAGGCTATCAAACTCGCCTTGCACGCGCGTGAGGTCGTCGTCGGCGGCGAGGTTGACGCCGCCTAAGCGTTCGCGATCACCTTTGAGGCGTTGCAGCGACCGTTCGACATCATCAAAGTTTGGAAGCGCGGCATCGGCTGCATGCTCGGCAAGGGCGAGGACGCTCTCGGGCGCGCATTCCAAGTTTTCGCGAATTTTGCGGCTTTCGTCGGCGCGGCGTTGACGGGCGCCTTCGAGGCGGGCTTCGGCGCGGGCGCGGGTTTCGCGGTCGCCGACGACATTGGCCTGAGCCGATCGCAGTTGCGATTGAGTTTCGCGGAAGCGGGTGTCGGCTTCGGCGAGACGGTCGGCGGCGTCGGAGCGGGCGCGTTCGGCGTCGGCGAGGGCGGAGAGCAGCTTCGAGCGTTGCTCGTCGAGCAGCTCGGGCAAGTCGGCCATGGTTTCGAGTTCGTCGAGCGTGCCTTCGACGCGCTCTTTCAAGGTTTCGGTTTGCATGGCGGAGGCTTCGCCGCGCTTCTTCCAGCGCAGGAGTTCGGCGTCGAGAATGGCGAGGCGTTCGGTGCGCAGGCGATGCTCGCGCTCAAGCGTGGCGAGATCGGCGCGGGCGTGCGCGACGGCAGCGCGCTTTTCGACGGCGTCTTCCTGGCAAGCGGTGAGGCGTTCTTCGAGCGGTTCGATTTCGTCGACGCTGTCGAGCGTGAGTTCGATTTCTTCGACGCGTTCGCGATGTTCGCTCAGCGTTTCAACGACTGTGGCGATGGTGTCGCGCAGGGACTGGACGCGGGATTCTGTGTCGCGGGCCTGCTGCTCCATGGAGGTCAGCGTTTCGCGGGTCTCGGCGAGCTTGGTTTGTGTTTCGCGCGAGAGGGCACGTTGGCGGCGCCCGTCGTCCTCGGCCAGGCGATGAGCTTCAGTGGCGGCGGCTTCGTCGCGCGTGAGTTGCTCGGCCTTGGTGTGGGCGGCTTCGAGATCGTCGGCGAGGCCACCTAGGCGGTTGCGTTGGGCGAGACGCGCGGCGGCGGCAGTTTCACCGTGAGCGGCGGCGACGAAGCCGTCCCAGCGCCAGAGGTCTCCCTGCATGGAAACGAGACGTTGGCCGGTCGCGAGGAGACGTTGCAGGCGCGCACCTTCGGCTGCATCCACGAGCCCAACTTGTTCGAGGCGGCGATGCAGTGGTGCGGGCGCAACGACGACGGATGACAGGGGTTGCACGCCCTCGGGCAATAGCGGGTCGGGGCCGTGGGCTTTATTGACGCGCCAATGCACGGGGCTGTCGGTGTCGAGCGGGGCTTCGAGATCTTCGCCGAGTGCTGCGCCGAGGGCGGCTTCGTAGCCGGGCGTGACCTGAATTTTATCAACGATGGGCGGCAGGGCGTCGTCGCCTTGTGGGCGCAAGAGTTTCATCAGCGTTTCGACTTCGGTGCGGAGGCGACCGGAGGCGAGGTTAGCGGCGGCGGCGGCGTCACGCTTCAATTTGAGCGTGGCGGAGGTTTCGATGATGCGGTCTTCGGCGGCGTGCAGGGCTTCTTCGGCGGCGGCGCTGGTTTCCATCAACTCTTGGCCGAGGGCGCTCATGGCGGTTAAGCGCTGAGCGTCGGGGGCGCGGCCAAGGACTTCGCGCAACTGAGCGTCGAGGCCGGAGTTTTGGCGTTCGATGCGCTCAAGCGCGGTGCGACGTTCGCCGCGTTGTTGCTCGAGGCTTTTCCGTCGTGCGCGGGCTTCGGCGGCGGCGGTCTGCAATCCGGCGAGGCGTTGTTCAATATTTTTGACGGCGGCTTCGGCTTCCTCGTAAGCGGTCACGGCTTTGGTTTCGTAATCGCGCGCGAGGCTTTGCGTGCCGTCGAGTTCTTTCTTTTCGTTGGTCAGGCGTTCCAGCGTTTCGCGCGACTCAATCGCGAGGCTTTCTTCGCGTTGCAGATCGCGCTTCAGTTGCTCAGCGCGCATTTCCAATTCGCGCTGACGGTCGGCGCTGCGCTTGGCTTCGCGCTCGAAGTTTTCCTGCTCGACTTTGATGCGATGGAGGGCGGCGGCGCGTTCGGCTTCCACGTCGCGCAACGAGGGTAGAACCTCGGCGGTTTCCAACTCAAGGCGCGTCAGTTCGCTTTCGCGCTCGGTGGTGGCCGCGAGCTTTTCCAAGGCTTCGCCGAGCGCGGCTTCACCGGCTTCGACGTGCGCTTCGGCGGCGAGCCACGAGAGATGAGCGACGAGGGCTTCGGCGCGGCGGATGTCTTGGGAAATTTCTTTGTAGCGACGAGCGGCGCGGGCCTGGCGCTTCAGGCTTTCGACCTGTGAATTCAATTGGCCGAGGACGTCGTTGACACGGGCGAGATTGGCGTCGGCAGCCTTCAAACGCAGCTCAGCGTCATGGCGGCGAGAGTGGAGACCAGCGACACCGGCGGCATCTTCGAGGATGCGGCGGCGCTGCTCGGGCTTGGAGTTGACGATTTCGGCGATCTGACCTTGACGGACAAGCGCCGGGGAGCGTGCGCCGGTGGCGGCGTCTTCAAATAGGATCTTGATGTCTTTGGCGCGGGTTTCGCGCGAATTGACACGGTAAGCGGAGCCCATTTCACGCTCGATGCGACGGGTGACTTCAAGTACGTCGTTGTCATTGAATTCGGCGGGGGCGACGCGCTCGGAATTGTCGATGTGGATGGTGACTTCGGCCATGTTGCGTGGCGGGCGGCCGTTGGTGCCGTTGAAGATGACGTCGTCCATGGAGGAGGCACGCATCTGCTTGTACGAGGTTTCGCCCATGACCCAGCGCAAGGCTTCAAGCAAGTTGGATTTGCCGCAACCATTGGGCCCGACCACGCCTGTCAAACCCTTCTCGATGACCAACTCGGTTGGCTCGACGAAAGACTTGAAACCCAGCAGCCTGAGCTTGGTAATCTTCATGCCGTCTCTTCCCTCAGCTCACGATCATCTCCGCACGAGATGGTCGTAAGGTCCACCCGAAGACCGGGTGTTAGTTTGCCTTCACGGCTGATTGGGCGGGGCCCGCGACTTTACCCTGCTCGGTAGCCGCGATGTAGCCCCGGATCTCGTTCATGCCGATCACAGACTTCACCAGCTTGCCATTGATGAAAAAGTTCGGCGTGCCGATAATGCCGAGCTTGCGACCGCGTTCCTTGACCCAATTCAGCTTGGTGATCATGTCGCGATTCTCCAGGCACGATGTGAACTGTGCGCCGGTTATCCCCACCTGTGCCGCCACCTTGGTGATCTCGGGAATGCGGACGTCTTGAGAGACCCAAGCGCCCTGCTGGCTTAGAAATTTGCCGTAGAGGTCGAGGTATTTATCGGGGGGGGCGCAGCGGAGCGCGACGGTGGCGGTGCCGGATGATTTGCCGATGGGAAATTCGCGGATGATGAAGCGCACCTTGCCGGTGTCGATGTAGTCCTTTTTGAGTTGTGGATAAGTTTCGAGATGGAACTTGCGGCAGTAGGGGCAGGTGAGTGAGGCGTACTTGATTATGGTGACGGGGGCGTCGGCGCGGCCCCAGCTCATCTCGCCGAGGTCGCCTGCTTGCATGACTTCGGCGAGCGACGGGTTGGTGATGACTTCGCGACCGCCGGTGGCGGTTTCGGGCGTATCGTTGAAGGGG
>JABFRJ010000417.1 GCA_013141255.1 Hyphomicrobiaceae bacterium | reverse complement strand
GCGTCGCACCTGATCGACGGCTTCGGCACGCGCACCCGCGCTTACGTCCAAGTCCAAAATGGTTGCGACCATCGCTGCACGTTTTGCATAATCCCATATGGTCGCGGCCCCTCGCGCTCCGTGCCCGCAGGTGACGTCGTCAGTCAGATCCGCCGACTCGTTGAAGGCGGCACGCGCGAAATCGTGCTCACCGGCGTTGATATTACGAGCTATGGCCCCGACCTCCCCGGCACGCACACACTCGGCAAGCTCGTCACCCAAATTCTGAAACATGTGCCCGAACTCCCGCGTTTACGCCTCTCCTCAATCGACCAAACCGAAACCGATGCCGACCTGATGCGTGCCCTTGCCGACGAACCGCGCTTGATGCCGCATCTGCATCTCTCAATGCAGGCCGGCGACGATATGATTTTGAAACGCATGAAGCGCCGCCACCTCCGCGCCGACGCCATTAAATTTGCCCAAGAAGCCCGCCGCCTGCGGCCAGATATTGTCTTCGGCGCCGACCTGATCGCAGGCTTTCCCACCGAGACCGAAGACATGTTCACCCGCTCACTCGACATCGTCGACGAGTGCGGGCTGACCTACTTGCACGTCTTTCCGTTTTCGCCCCGCAAAGGTACACCAGCAGCCCGTATGCCACAGGTCGGCAAAGCCATTGCCAAAGAGCGCGCCGCCCGCCTCCGCGCCAAAGGCGACGCGGCTTTAAATACCTATCTGCAATCCCAAATTGGCCAAACGCTCGAAATACTCGGTGAACGTGACGGACTTGGCCGCACACTAGGCTTCGCCGAGGTGAAATGTGCAACCGCGTCGGCAGGCGAGCTTGTGTCAACACGCATCATCGCAGTAGATGGCCCAAACCTCGTCGGCGAAATCTAAGTAGAGCGAAAAAGCGTGACCGAACCAGAAAAAAAACGCGGCCTCTTCGGTCGACTATTCGGCGGCGCAGCCAAGTCAGCCGATAAGCCAGCCGTTGCGCCAGAACCCGATCAAGAGCCGCTGTCCGACGCCGAGTCGTCGACTGAAGCCGAGCCGCTAGCGCCAACCATAGCACCTGAAACTGCCGCTGCCGAACCGACACGCATACCTGTAACGCCTGCGACAGCTCCGGCATCAGTTGAAGAACTAAAACCAAAAGTTGGCTGGTTCGCCCGCCTCACATCCGGTCTCGCCAAAACCTCGGCCAAACTGACCGAAGGCATCACATCGGTCTTCATCAAGCGCAAACTTGACGCTGAAACCATCGAGGATCTTGAAGATCTCCTCATAAGCGCAGACCTTGGCCTCGAAACCACGGACCGCATCATCGCCACCCTGCGCACGACGCGCTACGAAAAGGCCATCAGCCCAGATGAAGTGCGCCAGGTCCTCGCCGACGAGGTCAAACGGGTCCTAACTCCCGTCGCACAGCCGTTCACGCTGAGCGGCACCCATGCCCCTGAAGTGATCCTGTTTGTCGGCGTCAACGGCACCGGCAAAACTACGACCATCGGCAAACTCGCCGAGCGCTTCCGTCGTGACGGTAAAACCGTGATGCTGGCCGCAGGCGACACCTTCCGCGCGGCAGCAATTGAGCAACTCAAAGTCTGGGGCGATCGCACCGGCGCGCCTGTTATAGCGCGAGGGGTCGGTTCAGATGCCGCAAGCCTCGCCTTCGACGCGTTGTCGGAGGCTCGAATCAAAGGCGTTGACGTGCTCATGATCGATACCGCCGGCCGACTGCAGAACAAACAGGGACTGATGGAGGAGCTGGAAAAGGTCATCCGTGTCATCCGTAAGGTCGACGCGACAGCCCCTCATCAGGTGCTTTTGGTGCTGGATGCGACAACAGGTCAAAACGCCCTAAATCAAGTCGAAGTCTTTGAAAAAACAGCAGGAGTGACCGGCTTGGTCATGACCAAGCTCGATGGTACCGCGCGCGGCGGCATCCTGGTCGCAATTTCGGCCAAGTTTAAGTTGCCTGTCGTGGCCATTGGTGTGGGTGAATCGGTCGAGGATCTTCAGTCCTTTAACGCCGAGGAGTTTGCGCACGCCATCGCCCTGGGTTAGACAACGAAAATGGCTGGATACCCAAATTTAGTCACACTGCGTTAGACACTTTGTGTGAGAAGCAGTAAGCAGGCGTTGTAGATGCGGCCGCGGGGGGATCTGGGGCCATTTGTGTGGGATAGGGTCCAAAGTCAGCCGTAAGTGGGCTGGCGGAGGGCACTTTTTGTTGGTGACAGAACAACATGACGTGGCTGACGCGCCGATTTCCGTTTAACGCCGAGCAGACCTTGAACATTCTTAGTGAGATGGGCCCCATCTTTACGATGTTCATTGTCAACTTCGCTTTTGGCGTTCAGGCTGGCGTTTGGTCGCTCATCGTGACGACGCTGATGGCGCTCGCCGCTTCGCTCATCGTCTTTGGCCGCCCGCCAATCATGCCATTCATCGCCGGCGCCGTGACCATCGTATTTGGTGCTTTGACGCTGTACACCGGCAACCCAGTCTGGGTGCAAATCAAAGTTACACTCTTCAATACCCTCGTCGGCGCACTGCTTTTGGTTGGCCTTCGCCGTCGACAGTATTTCTTCGAGTTCGTATTCGGCAAAACCTTCCATTACACCGATACCGGCTGGTACGAACTTACGCGCAACGCGGCCATTTTCTTCTTCGTCACCGCCTTTGCCAATGAAGCTGTGCGGCTTGGCTTTGCCTCGACCAGTCTCCCATGCCCAAAATCAATCTATTGGCTCTTGAAAAAACCGGAACTCACGGGTCTCGATATTTGGATGATCTTCAAGCTGTTCGTCGTCATGCCACTGACCGGTATTTTCTTTTTCTGGCAGGCCCGTTCAATCCAGAAATATCGTTTGCCAGCGCCCCAGCAAGTCACCAAACCCGACGTGCGCAGCTGATCAATGACCAATGGCTCAGAGCAACGTCCACCGACAGAATCCGCCGCGCAAAGCGCACCTCCCGCCGAGCCGCCGCTAATCAAGTTATTAATAGATCTAGGCCCGTTACTGGTCTTTTTCGGGTTTTTTTACGTCTACGGCATTCGCACTGCGACCATGGCACTGATGGCAGCAACACTGGTGTCTGTGGTGGCGGCCAAATTACTTCTCGGTAAAGTGAGCGCTTCACTTCTGGTCACAGCAGCGCTCGTAACAGTGTTCGGGGCGCTCACATATGCCTTCGACGACCCGAGCTTCATCAAGATGAAACCGACGGCAGTCAACCTCCTCTTTGCGGGCGTACTCGGCTACGGACTTTCACAGGGTAAGTTCTTCCTAAAGCACATGCTCGGGGAGGCCATGGCATTGACGGATACCGGTTGGGGTATCATCACGAAGCGCTGGATTGGATTGTTCATAGCCTTAGCCGTATTGAATGAAGTCATCTGGCGCACGATGTCCGAAACGGCTTGGGTCAATTTCAAAGTCTTCGGAATTCTTCCCCTAACCTTGATTTTTGCAGCTCTCCAACTGCCCGTTTTGCGCCAACATGCTGCAAAGTCGGAAGATTCGTCCGGACAATAAAATTCCTTTATGACTTGATATTGGGGCGTTAGATGCCGGGTATAGTGCATTAAAGCGCAACAATGAGTTGCAATCAGTCGCATTTCAGGAAATAGTTTTTACGTCCAGTGCAGAAAAAACGTATAAAAATGATTGGACGACCAGAGAAAGTCACCTATCCTCCGATTTGTAAGGAATGTTTATCCGTGAAAGAGGGGAATGCCGTGTCCCTCACGCGTAACTGGCTGCCGAGTTTGAGGCGCTGGTCGTAAAGCGGAGCCACCCCAACCCTCAAAAACTCAACGCGGATCACCAATGGCCCGAGAAGAAAAAGCGGATCGTCTGAGCCGCTCACCGCTGCACATGCTCCACCGCGCAGGTCAATGCGCTGGCGATTTATTCCACGGTGAAATCAAGGACGGTGATCTCACACCGCGCCAATACGCGGTATTAGCCACTGTCGCCCAAAACGAAGGTCTTAGCCAAACCGGACTTGTCGATCGCACCGGTATTGACCGTTCAACACTTGCAGATATCGTCCGCCGCATGCTCAAGAAAGGCCTATTGCAACGCCGTCGTACCAAAGAAGATGCCCGTGCCTATGCGGTCAAGTTGACTGAAGAAGGCAAACGTATGCTGCGCACGGCAGAACCGATTGCGCGCCGCGTCGACGAGCGCATCCTTGAAGGCTTACAAGCCAAGCAACGCGAGCAATTCCTCGACGACTTGTCGACCATCGTCACAACGCTGTCAAAAATGAGCGCGGCGCAGCAAGGTACAGCCGAATAATCGCCTTTGACCTCGGTCGAAAGCAACTGAGATGGTTTTACGCGTCTGTCGCGCAACTCTGAACACGCCCAGTCTCCCAACCGATAAGCGCCCGCTTGCGCGTCAAGCCCCAATGATAACCGCCCAGCGACCCATCGGTCCTGAGCACACGATGACACGGCACGACGAACGATAAAGGATTGCGCCCAACCGCAGTGCCGACGGCGCGAACAGCAGCAGGCTTTCCAAGGTATCGCGCGACATCGCCGTAGCTGACGACGCCACCCATGGGGATTTTGAGCAACGCGCCCCAAACATTGATCTCAAACTCTGTCCCGATCAGCACCAGTCGCACCGGCGACGCAGCGGACCATTGCTGCGGTTGAAACACGCGAGCCACAAGCTCAGCAGTCCGCGAAATTTGCAGTTCAAAAGTGGCATTTGGCCAGCGCCGTGTCATGTCGTGCAGCGCTTCAGCTTCGGTTTGGTTCGCGTCCTCGTTGACAAAGGCAATGCCGCAAATACCTCGCGCCGTTGCCATAATGAGCACCCGCCCAAACGGGGACGCATGAAAACCGAAGCCAATCGTGAGGCCAGCGCCACGCTGCTTGTATTCGCCAGGGCTCATTGCTTCATGCGACACAAACAGATCGTGCAACCGTCCACCGCCCGAAAGACCAACTTCGTGCGCCGTCTCCAGCACGCTCGCCGAGCCACGAAGTAACTGTCGGGCATGGTCGACCGTGATCGCCTGTTGAAATTCCTTCGGCGATAAACCACACCAACGCTTGAACAGTTTTTGGCAATGACCAGGACTTATGCCTAAAGCGTTCGCTAACGCGTCGAGTCCCGGCTGCTCAACCCAGGTCTCGGTAATGTAGCGAATGGCCTCGCGCACCAACGCATAGTCGCGTCCCTCGCCTGTATGGCTAACAGCGAGGTCTGAAGAAAATTTGGCTTGCGTGAGCATATCGGCACCCCTGCAGGATCTCTTTGAACCTCAAGAGTATAACGTAGATATGCCCGCGACGACCCGTTTTTGGTCATTGCCATACGCCTTCAACCCGCCGATTTGAGCCGCACCAGCGAGGTCTTAAGTGCGTCACCAAAATCGCGCCGTTCATCATCACTGAGATGGTCAGCAATCCTCAACGATCGTCCATGCGATGAAAGCTGAAGCGCAACCCGTCCATGTCGATCTTCGTGGAGCAATACCCGCACCCAATAAGGATTAAACTCTGCCTTTTGCTTGAGCCCTTGTGCTGAAACCCGCTGTACGACGAGCGCATCCGGCGTCACTTCGATCAACTCGTACGCCCGCGCCGCGCGATAGTTGAGTTTGAACGCGATATAGACAATGAGCACGTCCAATCCAAAGAAACCAAGCACCGGCCACGCGCCGATCAAGTAAAACGCCATGCCGGTGACAAAGCTTACTGCGCTCAAAAAAACCATCAGCACCAGAAAACCGCGCGGACTGAGCGAACGATGCGGATGCAGCACAGCACGAAAAGGTTCAAACGCCTCTCCTCGCGTTACCACTTGCTTCATGATTGGCTTATCGTCCATTTGAGAAGTCCGAATTGAATAACCTGCACCCGACGCGAAGCATGAGACCCAGCATGGCCCGAACCCCAGCCCAAAGCAAATCTTCGAGCAAGTTGCTCCAAAAATCTGCTGAAAAATCACAGAACAAACCCCAGAATAACCGTCAGAATGTGACGACAAAGAAGTTGAAGCCAACTGTCAAAACCGCAAGTCCGGCGAAGTCGCCAACGGCGGCAACAAAGGATTCGCCTGTCGCAAAGGCCAAAGCCAAGTCCACACAGAAGCTTCCAATTGCCAAAGTTTTCGAGCGCTTCCGTGAAAAGACACCCGAGCCCAAAGGCGAACTGGAGCACGTAAACGCCTACACGCTCCTTGTCGCCGTCGTGCTCTCCGCCCAAGCCACAGATGCCGGCGTCAACAAGGCCACCCGTGCACTTTTCAAGGTCGCCGATACGCCGGAAAAAATGGTCGGGCTCGGTGAAGATACAGTTCGCGAGTACGT
>JABFRJ010000073.1 GCA_013141255.1 Hyphomicrobiaceae bacterium | reverse complement strand
ACCGTGGTGAACGCGAGGCTCGAACTGGCGATGCTGGGGACACCCGTGAGAGTAGCGAAGGCGGGGAAGGTGGAGAAGGTGGTCGCCGTCGGCGTCGTCGTCGCGGACGCGACCGTGAACGCGGGCCGCATAGTGACACGGGTGGCAATGGCGATGGGTTGTCCGCGCGTAACGGCGATGGAGACCGCGACGAGGTCGACGAGGTTGGCGGGAATTTAAGTACTGACAACCGCGGAGGCGATCGTGGAGATGATCGAGCCGACATCGAGGGCGAGGCGTTGGTTAGCCGTGACGGCGGTCAGCAGCCGCGTCGTGATGCGCCGCAAAGTGGTGATGAGGATGGTGACGGGCAACCGCGTCGTCGTCGTCGTCGTGGACGGCGCGGTGGTCGTCGGGGCCGTGAATTCAACGGCAATGGTGACGGCGGCAATGGCGACGGCCAGAGCCAGGATGCGGCGCAAGGGGAACAGGAACGCGGCGATCGTGACGTTGCCGAGCATGTGCGTGACACGCGCCGCGAGCATCGCGTTGATGATCAAGGCCTGCAACATGACGACACGCAGGCCGTCACGTCTGGGCATGTGCAACGGAGCCATGAGCCACGTGAGCACTTGCACGAGCCAGTGGTCGAGCTGCGTCCGCAGCCGGTTGCTGTGCGGGAACCTGAAACGCTGAAGCCCGTTGTAGCGCCGGTTTACACACCAGCTCCCGTTCACGTTGCGCCAATTCAAGTTGCGCAGCCGGCCCCTGAGCCTGAGCGGCCAAAACCGCCTGTGATTACTGAATTGCCTGCCGTGCCGGACGATCCGACGAAGCCTGTTCGCAAGGGCTGGTGGCAACGCCGCATCCTTGGCGAATAGGGGGCTGAACTCGAGACAACTAGACTACGCGAGACATATCGGACATCTAATAGCTCACAAAATTAAAGGGCCGGATCTCACGATCCGGCCCTACTTGCTTTTGTTACCGGTGACTTATCGCGCCGAGCACCCGTATGGCCGCGTGACTGATGGCTTTGGTGGCGCGCCTGCCGCAACGGCGGCCATGGCGGTTCGCACGTAATTATTGGCTCCAGCGACATCGGCAATTTTGCTTGTGGGTTTGTCGTCGACGGCGCCCTGATAGGCCATGTGACCTTGCGGATCGATGACGAACATGTGCAATGCCAGTGTGACACCGTAGGCGTCGGCCATGCGGCCGTCGGGGTCGAGTAATATTGCTTTTGGCGTGGCCTTTTGTCGGTCCACCCAAGATTGTGCATCCAAGGCGTTGACGTAGCCCTGCTTACCTGGAGAGGCGGACGTTACTGTCAACCAAACGATGCCTTTGGTGGCGGCTTCTTGTTGCAATTTTTGCATGTTGCCACTGTCGTAGTGCTTTTTTACGTAAGGGCAATCGGGATTGGTCCACTCGATGACGACCGTTTTTCCCTTGTAGTCCGAAAGCGAGATTTGAGGACCGGCGGCGCTTGCGACTTTGAATGCGGGAGCGGGTGCGCCAGTTGCGAGTTCGGCTGATGCCTGGAACAGGCTGCCCAAATATATTATTCCGACCAGGGCCACTAATTCCAAAACGGCCCAGCGCCGAAAGTGAACTGCACGGATCATTGCCTTACTCCTTATCGTCGAGAGTAAAATGTATCTATCGCACTTGCTGTCGGCTCACATCGAACTCGACCTATTGCGACGCGACTTTGCCGCCGGCTTCGTCGCCCCACAAAGCTTTGATGCGCGCATCGCGGCCGCAACCGGCCCGGTAACTGTAGTAGCGTCCTGGATCCTTTTTGTAGAAGTCTTGGTGGGAGTCTTCAGCGGCGGTGAACTCGCTGGCCGTCGTGATCTCGGTTACAATGGGTTTGCCGAGTTTCTTTGAGGCGTCGATGGCGGCCTTCGAACTTTCGGCGATCTTCTTTTGCTCGTCGGAGTGATAGAAAATCGCGGTGCGATACATGTTGCCACGATCGCAGAACTGGCCATCTTTATCGAGCGGGTCAATGGTGCGCCAGAATACATAGACGAGCCGTTCGTAACTGACTTTCTTGGGGTCATATTTGACCTCTACGACTTCTGTGTGCCCGGTGTTTCCGCCGGAGACCTGTTTGTAAGTTGGCTTCTGCGTTGTGCCGCCCATGAATCCGGATGTTGTTGCCACCACGCCATCGACCTTGTCGAAATCGACTTCGACGCACCAGAAGCAACCGCCCGCGAATGTTGCGGTTTCGATGCCTGGTGTGGCTGCGAGACGCTGTGCTGCGGCGGGCGCTGCCAAGAGCCCCAATGCGAGGGTGCTTGACGCGGTCACCTTGAGCATTGCCGCCAGAATGGTTTTGCATTGCATGTGCTGTATTTCCTTAACCGGCGACTTTGGGGACGAATTTGAGGGCAACGCCATTGATGCAGTGGCGCTGGCCGGTCGGCTTGGGGCCATCGGGGAAAACATGCCCTTGGTGCCCGCCGCAACGACGGCAGTGGACTTCGGTGCGCAACATGCCCCAACTGCGGTCCGTGGTCATGCCAACGGCCTTGTCAATCGGTGCCCAGAAGCTCGGCCAGCCGGTGCCGCTGTCGAATTTGGTCTCGGAGTTATAGAGTGGCAGATCGCAGGCGGCACAATGGTAGACGCCGGGGGCGTATGTTTTGTCGAGTGGCGAGGTAAACGCGCGCTCGGTGCCATGCTTGCGCAAGACGTCGTATTGGGCTGGCGTCAGGAGCTTCTGCCACTCGGCGTCAGTCTTGGTGACTTCGAACGTACCGCCGGGCGCTGCTGCCTCGGCTTCAGACCACTGTTGCGCCCACCAGCCTGCTGCCACTGCGGCTAGGCTTGTAGCAAGTAAATATCGACGGTTCAGCACGCGTCAGTCTCCTTGGCATATTGAGCTTCCCTTATAGAAAAGGGTACGGTGGCAGACCAGACTTGTTACGCTCGCGCTCGTATCAAGTTGGCGTGACTACTTCTAGATTTGGAGGCCTTGCGGTCATAGCGGGCAATTAGCGCTAGATCTCGTACTAAGATGCCGTACCTTTGCTAGATGCGGTTGCTGGTCGTTTAGACAGAATTAACGACCTTTTTGCGTGGTCACAATCGCGCCGTGAAATGAGGCTGCGAGCGCCATTTTGACGACCGTTCCCCGCCCGAATCGACCGGTCATTTAGACCTCATTAGCCGAATCGGCGCGATGTAGAGCAGCTGCAAAATTGCTGCCTGCCCAGCCGATGCGTTCTGCTGATGGTCGCGTTCTGAAAGGACCGTTGAGTTATGTTGATGCCCGCCAACAGTACCGCTCACTCCGAGTTTGAAACCCAGTCGATGCTCTATCCGGAGATTGCCGGAAAGCGTGTTTTTATTGCTGGTATCAGCAATGCGTTTGGTGTTGACGTTGCACGCATGTTTGCTGAAGCGGGCGCAAAGCTGACACTCCAGTTCGACGAAGATAGCTTGGAAATGGCTGCGGTTGCTGAAATGTTGGCACCAGTTGCACCAAGCCTTGCTGCGCGTCACGGCGCCTTTAAGAGTGTTGATGCGATCGTGCAATTCGCGCGCGGCGCGATAGCGGATATGGGCGGCGTTGATATTGTTATTAATATCGTCCGACTTGAGGCGGGTGCGGATCTTTCGGGCTGCGACGCGGCGACCATCGAACAAAAGGTGAGCGATATCTTGACAGCTGCGTGCCTGATTTCACGCATTGCGGCCAATCGTATGCGGCTTACCTTGACTAAAGGCCTTATTCTATCGCTCGCTAGCGTGTCGGCCACTGCGACTGCGCCTGAACGTGCTTTTGCTTCGATTGCAAAATCTGCCCTCTCGACCATGACACGTCGCGAAGCGCAGGCATGGGCCGAGCAAGGTATTCGTTTCAATGCTGTGGCACCAGAGACGCAAGGCGTTGCTGGTGGCCTCACCGACGAACTCGATGTCGCCTCGCTCGCGCTTTACCTCGCGTCGGGTCGTGGCGCGTCGCTGTCGGGCCATACTTTTGAAGCTGAACCACTGGTCTCAATCTAGACGAGCGACAACTGAAGCAACGCTTCACCCCTCCGCATCTTTTTGTGCGGCCGGGGCGGCGTCGGCGAAGGCTTTGAGTTTGTTGCATTCGGCGTCGATGGCAACCAAACGCGGGCAGGCGCTCAAATCTGACTTGAAGCGGCGCGCGTTTGCCAGTTGCGGGACTAGCACCACATCGGCCAGCGTCGGTGTCGCTCCGAAACAGTAGGGCCCGGTTGCTTGCGGCAGCATGGCTTCGCAGGCGGCAAGGCCCGTCTCGACCCAGTGCCGGTACCACGCATCGACCGTTGACTGGTCGTGCTTCAGTGTGGTTTTGAGATAGCCCAAGACGCGCAAGTTGTTGACTGGGTGGATTTCGCAGGCAATGGCGAGAGCAAAGGCGCGGATCTTAGCGCGCGTCACTGGATCTTTTGGCAGCAACGGCATGCCTGGATGGATCTCTTCCAAATATTCTATGATTGCGAGCGACTGCGTCAGTGTTTCACCTTCGATGGCGAGTGACGGCACCAAGGCCTGCGGATTAATTTTTCTATAGGCATCGGTCTTTTGCTGACCGCCGTCTTTGGTCAAGTGGATATACTCTATATCGTGCGGGATGCCTTTGAGGTTTAACGCGATCCGGCAACGATAGGCTGCGGATGAGCGAAAGTAGCCATAGAGTTTCATGATTTTTCTCCGTGCTTAGCCGACACGCTCTTGGAGTTTTTTTGCCCCTGGCTTCGCATCTCGTTAGCCTTTGCGGCCAACTTGACGAGGCATTGTTCAAACGCTTGACGTTCGCCTGCATCGAGGGGGCTCAGCAGTTCTGCCTCCCAACTCGATGCTATTTTAGCGACGTTAGCGAAGAGTTGCTGGCCTTTGCGCGTGAGCGACAGGCGGGCTTGGCGGCGATCTTCTACGTCGATGGCGCGGGCAACGCAGCCCGATTTTTCCAAGCGCTGCAAAGCGCGTGTGACTTTCGGCTTGTCCATGTTGGACCGTTCGGCCAATTCGCCCGCGTACAAAGCGCCAGCATGACCGAGATTGGCGACAATGCGCCACTCGGGGATCGTTAAATCGAAGCGATCACCGTAAACTTCTCCCAGGGCCCGGCTGACGCCGTGGGCAAGGACCGCTAAGCGGTAGGGCAGAAAACGCTCAAGGGCGAACTCAGTGGGCTGCGTCGGCATTATGGAAACCTGATCCAACGACGCAATCGCGTCGCGCACAATTTTCGGCTGGTTTGCGATCCACGCAATGCTCCTGGTCGGGTGCGCTCAGTCAAGAGGCTTTTATTTGACTTGGCAGACACAAATCTTAGCATTAGTTTCGTTTGAAACTATTATGCATTGTGCCGCTCGATGTGACAATGCTGCTTAGGAGTGGACTGCTATGGCCCAGGATACCGTTTTGCACGTGAGTTCTCGCGATGCGCGGCAAACACCGTCGGCGACAGGTGCACCGCTCACTTATATGAGTGGCTTTGGCAATGGCTTTGAAACTGAGGCTTTGGCTGGTGCGCTGCCTGTTGGACGTAATAGTCCGCAGAAATGCAAGTTTGGGCTTTATGCGGAACAGCTTTCGGGATCGCCATTCACAATGCCGCGCGCACTCAACGAGCGCAGCTGGCTTTATCGCATCCGTGCGTCGGTCAGTCATTCCGGCCCGTTTACGAAAGCGGATATTGGATATTGGCGGACGGCGCCACTGGTTGAAATCGAAGTCCCAATTGCGCAAATGCGGTGGTCGCCGACCCCATATCCAAGCAAACCGATGTCGTTCATCGAAGGCATCCACACGATTACGACGTGTGGCGATGCGTCGACGCAGGCAGGTATGGCGGCGCATATGTATTTGGCGACGCGATCTATGGTCGACGAAGTGTTCTGGAATGCTGACGGCGAATTGCTGATTTTGCCGCAAGAGGGCCGCGTCCGGTTTGTTACCGAATTCGGTATGATTGACGCGGAGCCGGGTGAGCTCGTTGTCATCCCACGCGGCGTCAAGTTCCGGGTCGAACTGCATGATGGTAAGGCACGCGGCTATATCTGCGAGAATTATGGTGGGGCCTTTACGCTGCCTGATCGTGGACCGATTGGTGCTAACTGTTTGGCGAACGGACGCGATTTTCTGACGCCTATTGCACATTACGAAGATCGCGATGTACCAACGAAATTGCTCGTGAAATGGTGCGGGTCGCTGTGGCAGACAATGCTGGGATGGTCGCCGCTCGATGTTGTGGCTTGGCACGGCAATTACGCGCCCTACAAATACGATATGCGTCGGTATTCACCGGTTGGTGCCATTGGTTTTGACCATCCGGACCCGTCGATTTTTTCGGTCCTTGGGGCGCCGTCGGAAACACCGGGCGCAAACAACGTCGACTTTGTGATTTTCCCAGAGCGCTGGATGGTGGCGGAGGATACATTCCGGCCTCCGTGGTATCACCGAAACATTATGAGCGAATTCATGGGGCTCATTTATGGGCAATACGACGCCAAACCCCAAGGCTTCACGCCTGGGGGCATGAGTTTGCACAATTGCATGCTCCCGCATGGCCCGGATACCGATGCCTTCAAGCATGCGAGCAGCGTTGAACTCAAACCGATGAAGCTGACGAACACGCTGGCATTTATGTTTGAGACCCGCTTCCCGCAGCGAGTGACCAAGTTTGCCGCCGAACTCTCGACCTTGCAACCCGATTACATGGCGTGCTGGAAGGGGCTTGAAAAGAAGTTCAACCCCAATGGGGTTTGAACGGTGAAGCACCGTCCCACACGTTTAATCCACTGGGCCACAGTCCACTGGCGTTGCGAGGGCGAGACCTCAGCCCTTATTTCTCTGCGACAGCATGAAGGTGTCGAAAGAATACTCGGCGATCTGCCACCAGGGCAATTGATCACCGCGATAGGCGACCATGCTGTCGAGTGCTTTCTTGAACAACGGATTCTGCCCGGCAACTTCGGCATAATATTCGTTGGCGGCTTTGTAGCAGGCTTCGAGGACAGGGACGGGGAACGGCTTCAGAACTGCGCCTGCGCCAACCAATCGACGCAAGGCGGGCGCGTTGACGTTGTCGTATTTGCCAAGCATCCATTCGTTCGAGGCTGCAGCAGCCTGCGTGATGACTGCCTGATAATGCTTTGGCAGCTTGTTCCACTGGTCGAGATTGATGACCAGATGCATCATGGCGCTACCTTCCCACCAGCCGGGGTAATAATAATATTTCGCGATCTTGGAGAGACCCAGTTTTTCGTCGTCATAAGGACCAACGAACTCGGCCGCATCAATCGTACCGCGCTCGAGCGAAGGATAAATGTCACCGGGGGGAATTTGTTGTGCGACGACACCCAGGCGCTGCAATACTTGACCGCCCATGCCGCCGATGCGAAACTTAAGCCCCTTCAAATCGTCGAGCGTATTGATCTCCTTGCGGAACCAACCGCCCATCTGCGTGCCGGAGTTACCCATGGGGATGGCGTAGGCGTTGAACTTCTTCAGCGATTCATTGACGATCTCTCCGCCCCCACCGAACGACCACCACGATTGCTGATGGCGCTGATTGAGACCGAATGGAATGCCGGTGCCGAATCCGAGGGTCGCATCCTTGCCGACGTAGAAGTAGGTCGGCGTTTGTGCGCATTCGACCGAGCCCGACGTGATTGCGTCAAGCGCTTGTTGGCCGGGTACAATTTCGCCAGCGGCAAAAGTTTGAATTTGGAACTTGTTGTCGGTAGCCTCGGCGACATACTTGGCAAAAATCTGGGCTGCGCCAAAGATGGTGTCGAGCGATTTTGGAAAGCTGGACGTCAGGCGCCACTTCACCTCGGGCGCCGACTGAGCGAGCGCGGGAGCGGCAACGGTACCGGACGCTGCGGCGGCAAGCGCTCCGTGTTTAAGAAACTGGCGGCGGCCCATCGACATGGCTACAACTCTCCATCGGCTCTCAGGCCCAAGCGGCCTCACCCCCACTTCATAAGGCGCGAAGCATGAAACTGGCAACACTTCGTAATGGCACACGCGATGGCGCACTGGCGATTGTGTCCCGGGATTTATCATTGGGCACATTTGCCCGCGACGTTGTCGCAGGGCTCGAGACGTTGCAGGGACTTTTGGACGAATGGGACATGCTTTCGCCACAAGTTGAGCGGGTGTCGGCGGAACTTAATCTGGCAGTGGACCGAGGCAGTGCGCCGCCGTTCCCGACGTTCGAGTTTAATCCCGCAGAGGCCATGGCGCCGCTCCCAAGGGCCTATCAATGGGCGGACGGGTCAGCATATGTCAATCATGTGGAGCTGGTGCGCAAGGCACGCGGGGCAGAAATGCCGCAAACATTTTGGACTGATCCGCTGATGTATCAAGGGGGATCGGATACCTTTATCGGTCCGATGGATGACATTGTGGTCGCGGATGAGGCCTACGGCATCGACCTTGAAGGCGAGGTCGCGGTTATTACCGACGACGTGCCGATGGCTGTCAGCAAGCACGATGCGGGCGACTACATCCGTCTGGTGATGCTGGTCAATGACGTGAGCCTGCGTAATTTGATCCCGAATGAATTGGCCAAGGGGTTTGGATTCTTTCATGGCAAGCCATCAACCGCCTTTTCCCCTGTTGCCATCACTCCAGATGAGCTTGGTTCGGCGTGGAACAACGCCAGTGTCCGCTTACCGCTACATGCGACGATTAATGATGAGCCATTGGGATACCCCGACGCAGCTGTCGATCTGACGTTCACGTTTGCCGACCTGATCGCGCATGCTGCAAAGACGCGAAAACTGGCGGCGGGTGCCATTATCGGCTCAGGGACGGTGTCGAACAAAGGCGCTGATGGCGGCCCCGGAAAGCCAGTGGCTGAGGGAGGGACCGGCTATACCTGTTTGGCCGAATTGCGCACAATTGAGACCATTCAATTGGGCAAAGCTATGACCCCATTTCTGAAATTTGGTGACCGCGTGTCGATTGAAATGCTTGGCGTGGATGGGACCTCTATCTTCGGTAAGATCAATCAGAAGGTCGTAAAATATGCGCAGTCCTGATTTCATTGCCATGCTGCTGGCTATGCTGGCGGTACCGGTGGCCTCGTGGCTGGTCGGCTCGTTTACGGGGCGGCGGAATTGGAGTGTCGCAGTCATGCTGCTTCTTTCTGGACTTGCCTCTGCACTGATCCAGGTGGGTCTACTGTTTGACTTTTCGACTGCGACGACTGTCGTGCGCCCAGGACCGGCTCGTGACTTCATGATTGGATGGCCTGAGTATTTTGGCTTCTTGCTGGTCTTTGGGGCGTTCATTGCACTGCTTGGTTGGTCATCGACGCCCGTTCGCGCCGCGCCGAGCCCATAAAATTAGTTCTAGGATCAGGAGACTTTGATGTCCAAACCCGGCTTTGCCTCGACCACCGATCTTGGCGACAAGACCGTTTCATTTTCAAAGCTTGGCGAGGGGCTCTATGCCTACACAGCGCAAGGTGACCCGAACACCGGTATTATCATCGGCGATGATTGCTGCATGGTGATTGACGCGCAGGCGACGCCGTTGATGGCTCAAGACGTGATTGCGCGTGTACGTGCGGTCACAGATAAGCCAATAAAGTATGTGCTTTTATCGCACTACCATGCTGTGCGCGTGTTGGGCGCCTCGGCTTACGGCGCGTCTGAGGTCATTGCCAGCACGGCAACGCGCAAGCTGATTGTTGAGCGCGGCGAGCAAGACAAAGCGAGCGAGATTGGACGGTTTCCAAGGCTCTTTCGCGGTGTCGATAGCGTGCCACCGGGATTGACTTGGCCGACGCTGACCTTTGACGGCAGCATGACGTTGTGGCTCGGAAAGCGCCGGGTGGACATTATCCACCTGGGGCGCGGACATACTGCTGGTGACACAATCGCGTGGGTCCCGGATGCGGGCGTTATGTTCTCCGGTGACCTCGTTGAGTACAAGTCAGCCTGCTACTGCGGTGACGCGCATTTCCGCGATTGGCCGAAGACACTCGACCGTTTGGAACAGTTCAAACCCAATGCCATTGTACCGGGTCGGGGCGATGCTTTGGTTGGCAACCAGATGGTGCGTGACGCGGTTGCGGGCACGCGCAACTTCTTGAACGCAACGTTTGAGACGGCTGAATTGGCAGTCGCGCAGGGCAAATCATTGAAAGAAACATTCGTTGCGGTGCGGGCAGCGATGGATAAGCCGTTCGGCGATTATGCTATTTATGAGCACTGCCTGCCGTTCAATGTATCACGTGCCTATGACGAAGCACGTGGCATCGATCATCCTGTGGTGTGGACGGACGTGCGTGACGTTGAAATGTGGGCCGCGCTGCAAGGGTAAAGCATGCAGACGTCAAAAATTTTTGCACAGTTCCACTACACACGCTCGCCCGATCAGGACGTGGTGCGCCCGGCCCGGCATCCCGTAGTTGTTGTCGGCGCGGGCCCAATCGGCTTAGCGTTTGCGGTAGACCTTGCGCAACGCGGACATAAGGTGGTCGTGCTCGATGACAGCGATCGTATTGGCGACGGCAGTCGTGCGATCTGCTTCGCTAAGCGAACGCTTGAGATATTCGACCGGCTTGGCGTTGGCGAGCAAGCTGTGGCGAAGGGTGTCGTTTGGCAAAAAGGCCGCGTCTTTCACCGCGAGCAAGAACTGTACGCTTTTGACCTGTTGCCGGAGGCAGGGCACAAAATGCCTGCCTTTATCAATTTGCAGCAGTACTATGTCGAAGGCTATCTGGTTGACCGTGCCATTGCGCTCAGTGAGATCGACATTCGCTGGCGCAATAGGGTTGTGGGGGTGGAGCGACGGAGCGATGGCGCGACGGTGTCGATTGAAACGCCGGATGGGCCTTACACGCTTGCGGCCGACTGGGTGATTGCCTGCGATGGGGCGCGATCGCCCCTCCGCGCGATGCTCGGCCTCGACTTCAAGGGTGAGCAATTCGAAGATCAATTTCTTATTGCCGACGTGAAGATGACGGCTGATTTTCCGGTCGAGCGTTGGTTTTGGTTCGAGCCACCGTTTCATCCGGGGCAGTCGGCATTGCTGCATAAACAGCCAGACGATATATGGCGCATCGACCTGCAACTTTCCCCGGACGCCGACACTGATCACGAACGGCGACCAGAGATTGTTCGCCCACGCATCGAGAAAATGTTGGGACACAGCAACTTCGAACTCGATTGGGTGTCGATTTACCGCTTCCAATGCCGTCGACTGGAGCGATTTGCGCACGGGCGCGTGATATTCGCCGGAGACGCTGCGCATCAGGTTTCACCGTTCGGCGCGCGTGGCGCCAATTCTGGTGTCCAAGATACTGACAATCTGGCTTGGAAATTGGCGCTAGTTTTGGAAGGTCTTGCACCACCGGCATTGCTCAATACTTACAACATAGAACGCTCGGAAGCGGCTGACGAGAATATTCTGAACTCGACCCGCTCCACAGATTTCATCGCGCCGCATTCGCCGATGGAACGCACGTTCCGCAATGGTGCGCTTGCGCTTGCGGGGCAGACCGAGTTTGGCAAGCGTTTCGTCAACTCGGGGCGCTTATCACTGCCGACGGCATATACAGCATCTCCACTGTCGACGGAGGATTGCGACGTTTGGGCTGGAGGTCCGCGTCCTGGCGCACCAGTGCCGGATGCAGAGCTTCGGACAGGGGATGACAAGGTTGTATATCTCTTGAACTGTCTTGGTCGAGACTTCACGCTGTTGAGTGCTGGGCCGGTGGATGGGGCACTCGCGCCGAACGGCGTCAAGCATGTCTGTATTGGGCCAGATCAAAGTCTCACTGACACGCACGGATATTTTGCGCGGCGCTTTGATGCGCAGTCGGGTTCGGCTTATCTAGTGCGACCGGATGGGCATGTTGCGGCACGTTTTAAGATGGTGACCGCTGCTGGGATAACGCAGGCGCTGCGGCGCGCTCGGGGGGAGGCCGTATGACAGAGCTCAAGACCACGGCTCAACTTGCCGATGCCGACGGCGTTTATCGGATGATTATCGAGGCGCATCGCGGCCTCAATGACGAGGCTAGCGCGTCGCTGAACGCTCGCCTCGTCCTTGTGCTTGCAAATCACATCGGGGACAGTGAGGTGATCCGCCAAGCGTTGACGCTCGCAAAAGCAACAGGCGAACCACGCATTCCTAAGTCGAACTGATCAGCTTTTTTGCTTTTTCCAAATCTTCAGGTGTGTCGACGCCGAGGGGCACAGTGTCGACCACTGCAACATCGATGCGCATACCGTCTTCGATGGCGCGCAATTGTTCGAGACGTTCGCGCAGTTCAAGTGGTGATGGACGAAGCCCGACAAAGCGTTCGAGTGCTGAGCGACGGTAGGCATAGATTCCTATGTGATGAAACAATGGACCGTCACCCGAGGGCGCTGTGGCGCGCGTGAAATAGAGTGCGCGGAGCCGAGTGGGAGACATTGTGGACGTTTTGGTCAACGGTTGGCCGGTTGTCAGATCGACTGCCGTGCCGATGACTTTGACCACATTCGGGTTCGTTCGTTCCGATTTGATTTTGATCTCGGCTGCGAGTGTTGCGATCTGGACCGCTTTCGTTTGCAGCGGTTTGAGGCAGGCGTTGACCAGATGCGGTTCAAGACTCGGCAGATCGCCTTGCAGGTTGACGATGTTTTCAATCTCGCCATCGGGATCTATTTTGTTGAGGGCTTCGAAGATCCGGTCTGAGCCTGAGGGATGATCGGCACGCGTCAGAATGGCTTCGCCGCCGGCCGCGCGCACGGCAGAAATAACGTCTTGGCTATCGGTGGCAACGATGACCCGACCGACGCCCGCAGCAATGGCGCGATTCCAGACATGCACGATCATGGGTTCGCCGTGAATGTCAGCCAAGGGCTTACCGGGCAACCGGGTTGATTGCATTCGTGCCGGAATGGCGACGAGGGTGTTGCGCATGGATTTCTGCTCGCGGTTCGGTCGTGACTGACTGTTAGACGGATGTTTAGGCCGCCGGAGTGACAAATGGTCTCGCGTCCCCCTGGTAAAACGAACCTTAGGCCTGTTGCAAGGAGGCGGCGGAGCCTTATATTGGGCCGCTGACGCGATGGATCGCCTTCGCGACGAGAATTATGCACGGGACGGGAGCGTCGGGGATTATGGATTCCTATAAACTGAATAAGATTGCAGGCGCGGCCCTCTCGGCGCTGCTTTTTGCCTTTGGTGCCAAGACCTTCGCCGAAATCGCCTTTCATGAAAAGGCGCCTGCGAAAGCGGGTTTTGAGCTGCCTAAATCGGCGGCGGCAGGTGGCGCCGCAGCGGCGGGCGGCGGGGCATTCGACGCCAAAAAGGTTGTCACGCTGGTCTCGGCCGCTAAGGCCGACGCTGGGCAAGACGGCTTCAAGAAGTGTGCGGCATGCCACACTGTGCAAAAGGGTGGCGAGAACAAGGTTGGCCCGAACCTTTACGGGATCGTCGGCCGCAAGGTCGGTCAACATGCTGGTTTCAACTATTCAGACGCCCTCAAAGGCAAGGGCGGTGAGTGGACCTGGGATGCCTTGGCTACGTATATCAATAATCCGCGCACGGCCATTCCGGGCAACAAGATGGCCTTTGCTGGCGTGACCGACGATGCTGATTTGGCCGATATGCTTGCATACATGCGCTCGCTCGCCGATAGCCCGGCCGAACTCCCAAAGTAAGCATCTGTATTAGCATGCTATTTTAAGAGGCCTCGCGACGTCCGCGAGGCCTCTGCTTTTTTGAACCTCATGCGGCCGCCACAAATTTGTGGCTGAATAATCTGTAACTTGGCCGCGGGTGGTTGAGGCCGCATGATATATGGGAGCCGTGGCTAGATGGCGTTCTCTCGGGAGGAAGACTTTTGATGCGCGTTGGGCAGAAAATTTTAGTTGCAGCACTGATGTGGGCTGTGACTGGAGCGCCGGAAATCACCGGTGGCGCACTGGCGCAAGCAACTGCGCCGCGACACCATGCGCTCAGTCTTGTTGGCAAACCCAAAATGTCGGCCGACTATAAGGCATTTAATTGGGTCAATGCGGACGCGCCCAAGGGGGGGCGGTTGCGGCGCAGCATGATCGGTTCATTCGATAGCCTCAACCAATTCCCAGTCCAGGGACTAGGCGCGGCTGGTCTTGGCCTTCTGTATGAACGTCTGTTTTCTGCTAATTCGGACGAGGCGTCCACGGCTTATGCCAACATCGCCGAATGGGTATCTTATCCTGATGATTTTTCGTCGGCGACGTTTGCGTTGCGTGACGAGGCGAAGTTCCACGACGGCAAACCGATTACGCCCGAGGACGTCGTATTTTCGATGGCGGCTTTGAAGAAGGCTTCACCTAACTATTCGACCTACTACCAAAATGTCACGAGCGTCGAGGTTACGGGACCGAGGGAAGTCACCTTTAAATTCGATGCCAAAGGCAATCGTGAACTCCCGCAAATCGTGAGCGAGATGCCAGTGCTGCCGAAGCATTGGTGGGAGGCCAAGAACGATAAGGGGGACGTGCGCGACATTACTAAATCCTCGATAGAGATGCCGCTCGGCTCTGGCGCCTATCGCGTGAAGGCATTCGAAGTCGGTCGATCAATAACCTATGAGCGAGTTAAAGATTGGTGGGCGAAAGATCTACCCGTTGCCAAGGGGCAATATAACTTTGATGAACTGCATGTGGTCTACTATCGTGATCGAGTTGCAGCCTTTGAAGCATTTAAAACCGGTGATCTCGATATTTGGCTAGAGAATAGCGCAAAGTCGTGGGCGACTGAGTTTGAGTTTGATGCGGTTAAACGTGGCTTCGTAAAGCCAGAAAAATTTCCAGTGCTGCGGGTCGCGCCGATGCAGGCGTTCGCGATGAACTTGCGACGACCGCAGTTCCAAGACGTGCGCGTACGCCGCGCGCTCAATCTCGCGTTCGATTTTGAATGGGCTAACAAAAACCTGTTCTATGATCAGTACGTCCGGCTCAACAGTTATTTTGACAATTCCGAGCTTGCGAGCCGGAAACTGCCGGAAGGCAAAGAACTCGCGATCCTGAATGAGCTGAAGGCTGATGTGCCGACTGAGGTGTTCACGACAGAATGGAAAAATCCGACGAACCCTACGCCCGAGGATGCGCGCAAGAACTTGTCGACGGCGGTGAAGCTTCTGGCGGAGGCTGGGTATCAGCCCAAAGGCGGGGTGCTCGTTGATAGCAAGGGACAACCGCTCGGATTTGAAATTCTGCTTAGCGACCCGATCTGGGACCGCATTGTGCAACCGTATAAAGGCACATTGGAAAAGCTCGGGCTCAAGGTCACAATTCGGAAGGTTGATAGTTCGCAGTATCAGCGGCGTATCGATACATTTGACTTCGACATGATCGTTGGCAGCTATCCACAGTCAGAGAGCCCCGGCAACGAGCAGCGCGATTTCTTCGGCACCAAATCAGCCGACATGCAGGGCAGCCGCAACGTCTCGGGGATAAAGAACAAGGCCGTTGATGCGATCATCGAGAAGATTGTATTTGCGACGGATCGGGACGATCTCGTGGCGGCGACACGGGCGCTCGATCGCGTCTTGCTTTGGAACTCATATGTGGTGCCGCAGTGGCATCTACCTGCAGAACGTGTGGCAACGTGGAATGTATTTGGGCGTCCGAACGTGATGCCGTCGCGTGGCAGCGATTTGCTGCGTACTTGGTGGTTTGATGCCGAGAAAGCTAAGGCACTGGCGGTCGCGCGTGGCAAATAATGCGTGAAATTGCTTGGGTGGGGGTGAGGTCGTGATTGTGTTGAAGCGCCGTATTATTCCCAGCCGATCTAGTCTTTGCGCTGTGGCATTTGGCATTAGTGTGTCACTTGGGATTGCCTACGCGGCCGAGCCTAAGCACGGGCTGTCAATCTTTGGCGATCTCAAGTATGACGCCGATTTCAAGGCCTTTGGCTACGTCAATCCTGATGCTCCCAAGGGTGGTAGCCTCATCACCATCGGCACGGGCGCGGTGCTGACGTTCGACAGTTTCAACGCGTTTATTCTCAAGGGCGATCCAGCGCAGGGCTTGGGCTTGATCTATGATGCGTTGATGACGCGGGCTTATGACGAGCCAGATGCACTTTACGGTTTGGTGGCGGAAAGCGTTTTACTTGCGGATGATCGTAAGTCCATTACGTTTAAAATCCGTCCCGCCGCGAAATTTGCCGACGGCAGCGCTTTGACTGCGGATGACTGTGTATTCTCGTTCGAGGCGATGAAGGAGAAGGGGCATCCACTGCTTCGGGTGCCCTTGCGCAATGTGGTCAAAGCCGAAGCAATTGATGCGCAGACAATAAAATATTCATTCCAAGGCGTGGAATTGCGCGACTTGCCGTCGTTGGTCGCAACGCTGCCGGTGCTGCCACGCAAATTCTACGCAGCACGGGCCTTTGATGAGACTTGGCTGGATAAGCCATTAGGCTCTGGTCCTTATGAAATTGGGGATTTCAAGCAAGGTACGTTTGTCAGCTTTAAGCGCCGCGCTGACTATTGGGCGCGCGATCTCAACGTCAATCGTGGACGGCATAACTTCGATGAAGTCCGTTACGATTATTTTCGAGATCGAACCGCAGGGCTGCAGGCGCTCAAGAGCGGACAACTCGATTTGCGGGAAGAGTTCACATCGAAAGAGTGGGCGACGGGCTACGATATTCCACCGGTTAAGGATGGCCGCATGATCCTGGCTACATTACCGGACAAGAGCCCATCTGGCACGCAAGGATTTTTCTTCAATTCGCGAAAGCCAAAGTTTCAGGACATCAAGCTGCGCAAGGCACTGGATCTCGCATTCGACTACGAATGGACCAACAAAAATTTGTTCTATGGGCTCTATTCACGCACAACAAGTTACTTCGAAAACTCGCCAATGAAGGCAACTGGCGCGCCGTCTGCAGACGAAATCGCGCTGCTATCCCCGTTCAAAGATAAACTCGATCCGTCAATATTTAGCGCTGCGTATATGCCCCCTGTTTCGGATGCCAGCGGACAAGATCGCAAGATGCTTGGGGACGCCGCACGGCTGATGTCGGAGGCTGGATGGGAGGTTAAGGGCGGCAAGCGCGTCAACGCCCAAGGTGAGGCGTTGGAGATCGAGTTTTTGATCACTGACCCGAGTTCTGAGCGGCTTCTAAGTGGCTATCTGAAAAATCTCGGTGCACTCGGCATCAACGCCCAAATTCGACGTGTTGATGAGGCGCAATATCAAAGACGTCTCAAGTCGTTTGACTATGACGTGGTGATTTCGCGGTTCTCAATGCTTCTCACACCCGGATTGGAGCTTAAGCAATATTTTGGCAGCGAGGCTGCCGGCACCGACGGTAGTCGCAACCTTGCTGGGATCAAAAGCTCGGTCGTCGACGCGCTGCTTGACAAGATTACTGCGGCGAAGTCTCGGCAAGAGCTCGATGCCGCCACTCGAGCACTGGATCGGGTCTTGCGGGCCGGACACTACTGGGTTCCGCATTGGTACTCAGGAACACATAAGCTGGCACACTGGAATAAATTTGGCTGGCCCGAAAAAAAGCCGGATTACGACCGCGGCATCACGGACACGTGGTGGTATGACGCGGCAAAGGGTGCCAAACTCAAGATCAACTGATTTAAGCCTCTCATCACCGCGCAGGGACCGCTCAAACCCGATATGGCAGCATACCTCTTGAAACGGCTCTTGCTGATCATTCCAACGCTGATCGGCATCATGCTTATAAGCTTTGTCCTCATTCAATTCGCTCCAGGTGGGCCGATTGAGAGGATTATTGCGCAAATTTCGGGGTCGGAGGTTTCGGCCACGTCCCGTATTGGTGGCGGTCAAGGCGATGGCCTGTCGGCACCGGGCGGCGGACTCTCGGGCGCAGGGGCTGCGGAAGCGTCCAAGTATCGTGGTGCACAGGGTCTCGATCCAGCGTTTATCAAGAGCCTCGAAAAGCAGTTTGGTTTCGACAAGCCTGCGTACGAGCGGTTTGGCTTAATGATGTGGAACTATCTGCGCTTTGATTTTGGCAAGAGTTACTTCCGCGACGTATCGGTGCTGCAGCTTATTCGCGAGAAAATGCCGGTCTCGATTTCGCTGGGCCTTTGGATGACTTTGGCGACGTATCTTATTTGCATCCCGCTTGGCATTCGCAAGGCGGTCCACGATGGCGAACCGTTCGATACGTGGACGTCCGGGTTGCTGGTCCTCGGATACGCGTTGCCGGGATTTCTGGTTGCGGTGTTCTTGTTGGTCGTCTTTGCGGGGGGGTCGTTCTTTCAATGGTTTCCGTCGCGCGGCTTGACCGGCGAAACCTGGGCGCAAATGACGTGGGCAGGCAAGATTGTTGATTATTTCTGGCATCTGGCGCTGCCGTTGACGGCGATGGCGCTCGGGTCGTTTACGACAATGACGTTTCTGACCAAAAACTCTTTTCTCGACGAGATCCGCAAGCAATACGTGACAACGGCGCGGGCCAAGGGACTGGGCGAGAAGCGCATTCTTTACGGACACGTGTTTCGCAACGCAATGCTGCTTATTATTGCTGGGTTTCCAGGCGCGTTCATCAGTGCGTTCTTCTCGGGCTCGCTGCTGATTGAGAAAATTTTCTCGCTTGATGGCTTGGGCCTTCTGGGCTGGGAGAGCGTGATCAACCGAGATTATCCGGTGGTTTTTGCGACGCTCTACATTTTCTCGCTGGTTGGGCTTGTCGTGCATTTGGTGTCAGATTTTGTATACACGCTGGTCGATCCACGGATCGACTTTGAAAGCCGGGAGGTTTGAGCGTGGATATGGCCATACCAACTTCCCCGCCGACAAATCCGCGCTGTGAACCGACCCAGAGCAGCTTTCATGAGGGGCTGAGGCGCGTTCTTCACCTTTCGCCGATCAATCGCCGTCGCTGGCAGAATTTCCGTGCAAACAAGCGCGGTTATTGGAGTCTCCTCGCGTTTTTGACGTTGTTTGTCTTGTCACTGTTCGCCGAGTTTATCGCCAACGATAAGCCGATCATCGCGCGCTACAAAGGCGAACTGCTGATGCCGGTTCTGGTGGATTATCCGGAGCAGAAATTTGGCGGGTTCTTGGCCGTGACTGACTACAAAGACCCGGTGATTGCGGACGAGATCACGAAGAACGGCTGGATGCTTTGGCCGCCCATCCGGTTTTCATACAGCTCAATCAATAAAGACTATCCACGACTGAAGTCGGCGTCTGGACTTTGCCTCGGGTTTCCTGCGCCACCGGGCTGGGCTACGTCGGCGGAGCCGTGCGAAGCGGCACCCGATCAAGTCCAGCGCTACAACGCGATTGGTAATCGGAACTGGCTCGGCACCGATGATCAGGGCCGGGATGTGGTGGCTCGTCTGATCTACGGTTTTCGAATATCGGTTCTTTTTGGCCTACTACTGACGTTGCTGTCGTCAATCGTTGGCGTCACGATGGGGGCAGTTCAAGGGTACTTCGGCGGCAGAGTTGACCTTGTGCTGCAGCGGTTCCTGGAGATTTGGTCGTCGATCCCGTCGCTGTTTGTGCTGCTGATCATCTCATCTGTGTTGGTGCCGGGGTTCTGGACATTGCTTGGCGTTCTGTTGTTGTTCAATTGGGTTGCACTGGTCGGCGTGGTTCGCGCCGAATTTTTGCGCGGCCGCAACCTTGAATACGTGACGGCGGCACGTGCGCTTGGACTTTCGAATGTGAAGATTATGTTCAAGCACATCCTGCCCAATGCCATGGTTGCCACGTTGACATTTCTTCCCTTCAAACTGTCGGGTTCGATCTCGGCCTTGACGGCGCTTGATTTTCTCGGACTTGGATTGCCGCCTGGATCGCCATCGCTTGGGGAAATGCTCACGCAAGCGACGGCCAATCTGCAGGCGCCATGGCTTGGGTTGGCTGCGTTCTTCTCGATTGCAGTGCTTTTAAGCCTGCTGATCTTTATCGGCGAAGGCGTGCGCGACGCGCTTGACCCGCGCAAAACATTCCGGTGAGGCAGACCTTGGCAACTTTTGATCCAACGTCTGGTCCAAATTCTAGACCGACTTCTGGTCCAACTTCTGGTGCTGTGCCGATGATACCGCGTGCGTCGGACATGCTCGTACGAGTGCGCGATCTTTCGGTGGCTTTCGGGCGCGACGAGCAAAAAACGACAGTGGTTAATCGCGTTTCCTTCACAATTGGCCGGGGGGAAACGGTCGCGCTCGTTGGGGAGTCGGGTTCGGGTAAAACACTGTCCGCGCTTTCCATTCTAAGGCTATTACCTTATCCGCAGGCATCGCATCCAACCGGTGAAATCTTCTTTGAGGGCCGTGACTTGCTGCACGCGCCTGATGCCGTCATGCGCGAGGTTCGTGGCCGACGTATTTCAGTGATCTTTCAAGAGCCGATGACGTCGCTTAATCCGCTGCATACAATTGAGCGGCAGGTGACTGAGATCGTCAAAGTGCATCAAGGCCTCGACGACGCGGCGGCGCGAGTTGAGATGCTTTATCTTCTGAAACGCGTCGGTATTCCGGAGCCTGAAAAGCGACTGCAATCGTATCCGCACCAGTTATCGGGCGGCCAACGGCAGCGCGTGATGATTGCAATGGCGTTGGCCAACAAGCCAGAGCTTCTGATCGCTGACGAGCCGACGACGGCACTCGATGTGACGATCCAAGCGCAGATCTTAGAATTGCTGGGTGAACTTCGACGCGAGATGGGCATGGCGATGCTGCTCATCACGCATGATTTGGGTATTGTGAAGAAGCTCGCAGAACGTGTTTATGTGATGCAAAGGGGGCAGATTGTCGAAGAGGGGTTGATGGCCGACGTGTTCTCAAATCCGCAACATGCCTACACGCGGCACTTAATTTCTGCAGAACCCAAGGGGCGGCCTAAGACTTCGAAGGCGCAGGCGTCCACTGTGGTTGAGACGCGCGATTTGAAAGTGTGGTTTCCAATCAAAAAGGGACTGTTGCGCAAAACGGTCGATCACGTCAAAGCGGTTGACGGCGTCTCTATCCAAGTGCGGCAAGGTGAAACGGTTGGAGTCGTGGGTGAGTCTGGGTCGGGGAAGACGACACTCGGCCTCGCCATAATGCGACTCATTGCGTCGCAAGGTCCTATTGTTTATCTCGGGCGCAACATCGATGGGCTTGATGCTACGGCGATGCGGCCGTTGCGGCGCGAGATGCAGATTGTGTTTCAGGATCCTTACGGGTCGCTTTCGCCACGCCTATCGATTGGGCAAATTATCGCCGAGGGTCTCACGATCCAGCAGCCGGACCTTGACTATCAGGCGCGGCGCGACCGTGTCGCTGCTGCGCTGACCACGGTAGGGCTTGATGCTGGGGCACAGGACCGGTATCCGCACGAGTTCTCAGGCGGACAGCGACAGCGCATTGCCATTGCGCGGGCGATGGTGCTTGAGCCCAAATTTATCATGCTCGACGAGCCGACGAGCGCTCTTGATCAAAGCGTGCAAGCACAGATCGTCGATCTCTTGCGCGATCTGCAAGCAGAACGCGGTTTGTCGTACTTGTTCATCAGTCACGATCTCAAAGTGGTGCGGGCGCTGTCGCACTATGTCGTAGTGATGAAGAACGGAAAGATCGTCGAACAGGGCGAGGCGGAGACTGTGTTTGCCAATCCGCGAGAGGCCTATACGCAAGCACTTTGGGCAGCGGCGTTCGACCTTAAGGTTGCGCATCGGGGAGCGGCTGCGACGTGACGCTTTTACTTTCAATCCAAGGAGCGGGCGACAACTGGGCCACGGCGGCTTGGAAGGAGCGGTTTCAACGGCGACTTCCGGACAAGAAAGTTGTGTTGGCAGGGCAGGATCAGTTTGATCCCGCGCTCGTGCGGTTTGCGGCGGTGTGGAAACCCACGCCTGGGTTACTAGCCTCGTTGCCAAACCTCAAAGTTATTTTCAATCTCGGCGCGGGCGTCGATGCACTGCTCGCAGATCAGACATTGCCAGACGTTCCGCTTGTGCGCGCTGTAAGTCGCGACTTGACGCAACGCATGACGGAGTATGTCACGCTGCATGTTTTGTTGCATCATCGTCGCTTGCCGATGCTGCAGGCTGCGCAGCGCGAGAGGGTCTGGATGGCCCGCGATCAATGGGCTGCCGGTGACGTCCGCGTCGGTGTCATGGGTTTGGGTGAGTTGGGGCGAGACGCCAGCGAAGTTCTGTTGCGGCTCGGTTTTCGGGTCAATGGTTGGAGCCGGGGGCCCCGCGACGTAGCAGGCGTTACGTCCTTCCATGGGGATGATGGCCTCAAGGCCTTTTTAATGGTGACCGATATACTTGTTGTCTTGCTACCATTGACGACTGAAACGCGCGGCATTCTCAATCGTGGACTATTCCAGCAGTTAGCCCGCGACGGGGTGCTGGGTGCGCCTGTTCTGATCAATGCCGGGCGCGGCGGGCTGCAAGTCGAAACTGACATCATTTCCTGCCTCGATGACGGCACGCTTGGGGCGGTGACGCTCGATGTGTTTGAGACAGAACCGCTACCTGCGGCGTCAGCGCTTTGGGGGCATCCCGGGGTTTTATTGACGCCGCATAACGCTGCCGACAGTGATCCTGGCGCAATTTCGGACCTGATTGTCAAACAACTGCTTGCTTATGAACGTGGTGAGCCGCTCATGAATGTCGTTAAGCGCGCCACGGGCTATTGAGATTAGGCCTATTGGTTCGGAACGACTTGGCAAATCGGTTACATTTCGGCACTAAGGATGAAGCAAGAGCGACACTGTGGCCGCTCCGGATGTACGGGGTGCAGGGGACGATATGCTGCCGGAAGACGTTTTTAATCGCGGATACGAAGCTGTTGTCGCGGAGCTTGAGCGCATGGTTACAGCGCTTGAGCCTGTCGCACGGGTTGATCGTGAGCGGGCGCCAACTTTTTGGCGCACGCGATTGACTCCACACACTCGCAATGCATGTCCCATGGAGTTAGTCATTCATCGCAATCAGCGATTTGATCTTGTGCTCGATACAGAGGTCGCTGAAGGGCAACTCATTGGTGCGCTGTCGATGTTCCCGAAGATTGTTGCAGCCGTGAGCGGAGGGCGTGTCGTGCTGCGCACTCACAGGGCACAAGCGACAGGAGCCTCGGTTGCGCGCGAAGCCATTGTTTCGTTAGGCGAGGGCGACGCATGGTCGAATAAAAATGCACTTCTCGCGAGCTCAAGCGACAGCGAGCACGGCGCCGTGTACGCAGACCGCCACTTTACGCCGTATGCTCGCCACTAAGGCTTGTCGTCAAGGAACGGCGCGCCGCAGCTCCGACATTGTTTTGGCAACATGAAGCGTGACTGTCGACCGATACGCATATTGCAGCGTGGGCATCGTTCGCGAAATTGAACGTATGCGCCGACACCGATCAGAAAAATTAAAATCGCAAGAATTATCCGCGGGACCCACGGCATATCCTGCGTGCGCGGCAGGATAAATAACGCGGCGGTTAGCAATGTCATGGCGCAGGAGTAAAAGATCATCATATTGCGATGCCACAGCTGCAGCCGTGCACGCTCGTCGGATGACAACGGCTTCTGGTCTATAGACGGTATCACGTGGTGGCCTCGCTGGCAGAGCGCGACTTACCGCGCTCGCTGGGTCGTTTGATTGCCGTCATTTGCCCTCGGTCGCCAGCATCACGAGCGATGCGGGTGATTGCTTGGCTCAATGGTTCGACAACGGTCGACATGTGATGTCCATTGGCGTGCAGCAGCATTACGCTATCGATCATGATGCCAACGTGGCCGGGCCAAAAGATGAGGTCGCCGCGCTCAAGATTATCAAATTTTGCGTTGACGACAATTGAGGTGCCGACCTCGGCTGACTGCATATCGGTGTCGCGTGGACACTGGAGCCCCGCTGCTTCCATCGCAAGCTGAACGAGACCGGAGCAATCGAAGCCAAGGCGGGTGCGTCCGCCCCAAAGGTATGGCGTACCGACAAGTCGCTCGGCTATATCGACAAAATCTCGAGCGTGACGCTCAATGTCATTGAGATGACGTGCGATCAGGTAGCCGCCGGTGGCCAAAGCGGCGAAGCGATCGTTGGTCTCGCGGACTGTGACTGTGGCGTTCAACGAGAGGTGCGCCAAGGGTACGGTTTTGATATTCGGTTCAGGATAGATGAAGGTACCGACGGCGGCCACGCGATGGGTTGCGGCTAGGCGTTCATTGCTCAATCCTTGGGCGGGCACGTAGCCTACGTAGTTATCGCGGTGAAGTTGAACCCAAGCCCAACCATCCGTTTCATCAAAAACGGTGACCATTTCGCCGAATAGCACTTCGTTTTCAAGGCCTGAGGTGTGCTCGTAATTCTTCTTCATTGGCAACGCGGGCGCGCGCACCTGACGATGCTCACCGGTCACGTACATGTCGGCTGGATATGCGTCCTTCAACCGCACATCGGCGCGATCTGGACGTGCCGCGTTGCGTCGCAAATCGATGGGCGGATATGTGATGTCATCGATGATCATGGTCGCCTCCCGAGCGTCTTGGATCGACCGCACTTATTTTGTCAATTGTGAGAGATAGCGGAATACAGCGCGTGCCGCATTAACTTCTCCGCCTTTGGGGCCAAGCGGCTTGAGGGCTGGACGCCAGCCGTAAATGTCAAAATGGGCATATTTCTTTGTATTTTTTACGAACCGTCGCAAGAACAGCGCTGCGACGATGGCGCCAGCGAATCCGCCTTCAGCGACATTGTTCAAGTCAGCCACGGGGCTTTCCAGTCCTACGTCGTAGGGGGTCCACATGGGCAAACGCCAGATGGGATCTGCCGTACTCAAACCCGCGACGGCAAGCTTGGCGGCAAGATCGTCGTCGTCGGTGAAGACCGGCGGCAAATCTGGTCCGAGCGCGACGCGTGCAGCTCCGGTCAGCGTGGCAAATGTCAGGAGTAGATCGGGCTTGTCTTCATCTGCGAGCGCGAGCGCGTCAGCCAATACCAAGCGACCCTCGGCGTCAGTATTGCCGATCTCTACGGTCGGGCCAGCGCGAGACTTGATCACATCGAGTGGACGGAAAGCGTTTCCGGCTACGCTGTTTTCGGCTGCTGCAACGATGATGCGCAACCGTAAAGGCAAACCCGCCGCCATGATCATATGGCCAAGCGCAAGAACAGCTGCTGCGCCGCCCATGTCCTTCTTCATCAGCAACATACCGGACGACGGCTTGAGATCGAGGCCGCCGGTATCAAAGGCGATGCCCTTGCCCACTAACGTGATTTTGGGGAGATCGGCTTTTGTGTCGCGCGGGGCCCAAGTCAGATCAATCAAGCGGGGCGCGCGGGGCGATGCGCGACCGACGGCATGGATGAGCGGGAAGTTTTGGACTAAAAGATCATCACCAACGATGCTGGTGATCTTGGCACCATGTTGTTTGGCTAGCACGCGGGCGGCGGCTTCGATTTCGGCTGGCCCCATGTCGTTGGCCGGGGTGTTGATTAAATCACGACCGAAGGCGACGCCGCCGACAATTGCGTTGATGTGTGCAGCATTTGCGCTTGTGGGGATGGATAGGACGGGAACGGGTTCGTTTTCGCCAGCTTTGTAATGCCGATAGCGGTACGCGCCTAAGCCCCAAGCAACACCGGCCAGCTCTGGATCGCTGACTTTTGAGGCCAAGTGATAACTGCCGGGCGGCAAGGTGGCGGCTAGGTGCCCGAGTTGTAATTCGGGCCGCGCCATAGGATCATCGCGTCCTTGGGCAGGCTGTGGGCCAACGCCGGAGAGAATGCCATGTAATTTGCCATCAGCCGTTGGCAGCGGCACTATTTTGCGGCTGGTCGGCTTAAAGGCTTGGGTTTGAGCCCAAGCACGCTGTGCGGCGCTTAATACACCCAGGCGCTCAAGGGCGCTGCTATTTTCAATCAACCAGATTGGTGTGGAGTTTTTTGAAACTGGTGCCGCTGTGAGCGCTTCGCCTGCAAATTTACCTATGCTTTGGTTCGCATCTCTATTTTGGGGTTTGCTTGGCATCTGACCATCCGGTGGCGTAGCGTTTACTTCTGTTTACGTTTGGAGTGCGCTTAGCACAACGTCAGGCACTTCTAACGCCCCAAAGACCGCGTCGCACCTCTCATCACACTCAATCTCCAGCACGCAACGCTGGCGAGCGCCATTTTGACGGCAACGGTGTTCTGATTCGCAACGGAACTTAACGGATTTTTGAGGTGTCTGTGGGACTTTGGACACAACGCCAGATTGGTTTTTGCGTCTCTGGCTTCCCTATTCGCGCTATTGCGTACCGGAGATATAGAGATGCTTGCCCACCGCGTATCAGTTTCTGTCCAGTTTTCTGCATCTGCACGTCGCACGCGCGCTGCTGCTCTTGCAAGCGCGTTAGTCAGCCTTTCTCTGGTCGGCTGCGCTGGTGGGGCTGGCTTACCCATGGAGCTGGGCTCGGCCCCGGTCGAAACGAAAGTGTCCGACAATTCTGCTCCCAAGACCGAACTGCAGAAGGCTGCAGACTATTGGGGCAAGGAGTCAGCAAAAAACCCGAATGACGCGCAAGCGGCAGTCAACTATGCGCGCAACTTAAAGGCTCTCGGTGCCAAGCAAGAGGCGATGCAGGTTCTGCAGACGGCGCACTCGGTCAACCCAAGCAACAAGCAACTCAATTCCGAGTACGGTCGTTTAGCGCTCGAAACAGACCAAATCGCTGCCGCTCAGAAGTTGCTTGATCAGGCTGCTGACCCGGTGTCGCCTGATTGGAAGACGGTTTCGGCGAAGGGTACTTTGCTTGCGAAGCAGGGTAAGCATCGCGAGGCGATCGTACAATTCGAACAAGCCCGGATGTTGGCACCCGATCAGTCGTCAGTTTTGAACAACCTGGCTCTAGCCCATGCCATGGACGGGCGCGCTGAAAAAGCCGAAACGATGCTGAAAGAAGCATTGGCAGCCGCACCCTCGGATGAGCGTATTGCTCGCAATCTGTCGCTGGTGCTGGGCTTGCAAGGCAAACACGACGAATCGAAGCTGATCATGGCGAAAGCCCTATCACCCGATGCAGCTGCTGAAGACGCGAGCTACCTCAAACAGATGGTGAAGTCGCAGCCAGCGAGCTTGCCGGTCGCCCAAGCGCCATCATCGAAAAAAGTTGCGCAAGTCAGTGGCAAATCATCAATCTCGACGGCAAGCATCGCTGCGCCTGCGACGGCACGAGCCGCGCCGGGTAAATCGATGGTGCCGTCCGCCGATGCGGCCAATCTCGTGCAGAAGCTTGCAGACGGCTATCAAAAAACACCGGCAGATCGTCCCGTTGATTTGACGCCAAAGAATTAATACAAGCAATTGCTCAGATACATTTACGCTGGAGCGGACGCGCTTCGGCGTTTTCTGTTTGCGCTTTTGTCATTCAGTTGAATTCGATGACCATGCCGTCATAGGCCGGGGTTATATGAGGCGGCAACTGGCCAACGAGCGTGTTATAATCGAGATCAATGTGCATATGCGTGAGGATGCCGCGCTTCGGCTTGTAGCGATCCAGTGCGGCGAGTGCCTGTTTGACGCTCCAATGGCTCGGGTGTGGCATTGGGCGTAAGGCGTCGACGATCCAGGTGTCGAGATTTTCGAATGCTTGCTCCGACTGGGGCGGTATGCCGACGATGTCGGGCGAATAGCATAGATTGCCGACGCGGAAGCCGAGTGATGGTAGTTCGCCATGGTCTTGTAGAATTGGCATCAATGCGATCGGACCGCCCTTGCCATCGATGATTACGGGTGTGCCTGGTGCAATCGGGCGACGTTCGAGGATTGGTAGATAATTCGAACCTAGTTTTTTTTCGAAGCAATAGCGAAAACGCGGCAGCAAGCTGTCCCACGTTGCATCGTCCATATAGCAGGGGATGCGGCGGCGCTCGGTCAATGCAAAAACACGCAACTCGTCGATTCCGTGGGTGTGATCGGCGTGGTCATGGGTGTAAAGGACAGCATCGACGTGGGCGACGTCGAAGGTAAGGCACTGGTCGCGGAGGTCGGGCGAGGTGTCGATGAGGACAACCGTGCGGCCTTGAGATCCCAAGCGCTCGATCAGGACAGAACACCGCCGGCGACGATTTTTTGGATTGTTTTTATCGGCTGCGCCCCAGACATTGCCGATGCGTGGCACGCCGCCAGATGATCCTGTACCTAGGAAGGTCAGACGATAGGACATGTTAGCGGCTCTGCTCCAATCTCAGGCTTTGCCGTCGATCTCGGCGAAAACTTTGCGGGCGATACGCATGCACTCGACGCCGACGGGTACGCCCGCATAAACTGCGACATGATGGATGATGGCCTGAATTTCATCGCGCGTAACGCCGTTGTTGAGCGCACCTTTTAGATGCAGTTCCCATTCGTGCATTCGATTGAGAGAGGCCAACATGGCGATGTTGAGCATCGAGCGGGTTTTGTGAGAAAGGCGTTCGTCGCCCCAGGCCATGCCCCAGCAGTATTCGTTCAATATTTCTTGGAATGGACGATTGAAATCGTCAGCTGATTGCATTGACTTCTCGACGTATGCGTCGCCGAGCACTTTCTTGCGGTTGGCTAGGCCTTTGTTTCTCAGATCGCGGTCCATGAGTGGCACTCCAGTTAAATCACTCTTTTTTCCTTGTTTGGCAGGGATTGTGACCACACTCAAGCACCTCCCGGCCAAAGGTGCGTGAAACCCAATGATTTCGGGCAGGCCCTTTGATTAATCCGCGCCCTCGTTTTTGCCGCAGCACCTCGGCGTCGCCGGATGTGTACGGGTCGGACGGGATCGTGCGAAGGTTTGCCACACGCCGGAGTGTCGAGCGATACGTCTACAGGATGAGAGAGCATGGCCGTGAGTGAATTTTTGGCGGATCGAACACGCCGCAACGTAGCGATCTTGGCGCTGGCGCAAGTGCTGTTTCACAGTACGCAAGGCATGGCGATTGCGACGACACCGTTAGCGGCGCTGCAAATGCTGGGCGACAACAAAACTTGGGCGACGGTGCCGATATTTTTGGCGCACGTGGGCTTGATGACAACGACGCTGCCGGCTGCGTTGTTGATGGGACGCGTTGGGCGTCGGGCTGGTTTCACGCTCGGAGCGATGATTGGTATTGTTGGCGGTTTGGTTTCCTTTGCGGCTGTTTGGGTGCAGAGTTTTGCGTTGCTGTGCCTCGGTGGATTTTTACAGGGTGCAGCCGCCTCGTTTGCATGGCACTACCGGTTTGCGGCGACGGATACAGCGAGCGACGACTACAAGGCCAAAGCATTGTCGTTAGTTATGGTGGGTGGCGTCTTGGCCGGACTGATTGGACCACAGACGGCCAAGTGGGCAGTTGGGATATTTGATCCTGTATTGTTTGCTGGCGTTTATATGATGGCATCTGTGTTTGCTGTCGGAATGTTGCTGCTGGTGCAGTTGGTGCGCATTCCTAACCCGGTGCGCACTGAGGGCGCGTCGAGTGGGCGGCCAATGAGCGAGATCATGCGGCAACCGATGTTTGTCGTGGCTGTGCTGTCGTCGATGTTTGGCTACGCTGTCATGACGCTGGTGATGAGCGCGACGCCGCTGGCAATGAATGGGTGCGGATTTGGGTTTGCCGATAGTGCCACTGTTATTCAAGCGCACGTTATTGCGATGTTTTTGCCGTCGTTTTTCACTGGGCATCTGATCAATCGATTTGGTGTACTGCCGATTATCGCGGCGGGTGCTGCGATTGAAATGCTGTGTGCCGTCGTCAATTTCATGGGTATTGGGTTCTTCAATTTCTTGATTGCCAATATGCTGGTCGGGCTTGGTTGGAATTTTTGCTATGTCGGTGGGTCGACGCTCCTGACAAAGAGCTACCGCACTGAAGAGAAAGCCAAGGTGCAAGGCACGCACGACTTCCTGGTTTATGGGACAACGGCAATGGCTGCGGCGCTGTCAGGGACACTGCAAGCACAGGCGGGATGGACGGTGACCAACGCCGCATCATTGCCGATGCTTGCTATTGTGCTTGGCGCGGTGTTCTGGCTGTCGCGGATGCAAAAAACAGCTGCCGCCGCGCGACAACACGAGGCATGATGTAGCGACGGAGTTGACAGCTTTATTGTGCGGATTGCGGCTGCACGCCCGCCGCTTTGATGACGCTGGCCCATTTGGTCATTTCTTCTGCGTGGTAGACGGCGAATGCCTTACCGTCGCGGACGTTCACTGCGATACCCTGCTTGATGGCATTGGCGCGGACGTCGGGCTTGGCGAGAGCGGCGAGTGCAGATTTCGTCAAGCGCTCGATATTGGCGGCGGGTGCGGCTGCGGGCGCGAAGAGCGCGAGCCAGCTGTCGCCTTCGCTGTCTTTAACACCTTGTTCCTTCAACAGGGGCACGTCTGGCACTTGTGGCGCGCGCACGTGCGAGGCGATAGCGATGGCTTTCATATCGCCGGACTGGATTTGCCCAAGCACGGAGGGGAGAGTCGCGAAGGCAAGATCTATGCGCCCGGCGACGATTTCAAGCGCCATGGGTGCGGCACCACGGAAGGGGACATGCTGTGCTTCGATGCCGGTGCGATTGCGGAAGAGTTCCATGGTTAAATGCGAACCGGAGCCCAGCCCGGTGGAACCGTAGTTGAATTTTCCGGGGTTCTTTTTGGCGAGGGTGACGAGTTCCGTGACATTGGCGACGCCTAAGTCTTTGCGGACTACAAGTGCGTGCTGCAGATCGGCGAGCCCTGCTACAGCGACGAAATCCTTGATGGGGTCGTAGCCTGGCTCCTTCAAAAGGAAAGCATTGGTGACATGGGTCTGATTGTTGCCGAGCACGATGGTGTGGCCGTCGGCTTCAGCCTTGGCAACGTCGCGGGTACCAATGGAACCTGACGCGCCGGCTTTGTTTTCGACAATAACGGATTGACCGAGGTCGGCCTGCATCTCGGCGGCGACAATGCGTGCAAGCGCGTCGGTGGGGCCACCGGGTGGATAGGGTACGACGAGACGGATTTGCTTCGAAGGAAAAGCTTGAGCGCGGACTGCATGGGGCCAAGCAAACGCTGCCGCGACACTGGCGGCAAAGTGACGGCGGGTTAGGCGCATGGATTGATTCCCCCTGAGGCTTATTGTTGCACATGGTTCTACGCGGCTCTATCGCCAAAGACTAGTCTTCCGACGGCGCGTAGACTGCGGCACAAAACGAAAATGGCGCCCATGGGACGCCATTTGTGCAGTTTCTCACGCTCGATTTAAGTCAGCTCGTGCACCTTGAATTCGAGGCCACCCTTTGGAGTCAGGGTCACAGTGGCGTTAAGGCCTGGCGGCTCATTGCCGACGTATTCGAGGCGGAAGCGGCGCAGTAGGAATGACAGCGCGAGCGTGTTTTCGACTTGGCTCATGGCACCGCCGATGCAGGAGCGTTTGCCGCCGCCGAGGGGAATGTAGGTATAAGGTTTGCGCTTTTTGGCGGCTTCACCCATGAAGCGCTCCGGCATAAACTCTTCGGGCTTTTCCCAGTACTTGGGGCTGTGGTGTGTTCCGTAAGCGAAGAGCACGATGCGGTCACCGACCTTGATTTCTTTGCCGCCAATTTCATCGGGTTTGGTGGCGACACGAATGAGCCCCCAAATCGGCGGATACATGCGCATTGTCTCTTGAATGACGGCGCGGGTGTAGACAAGCGATCCGTAGTCGGCGGCAGTTGGGTCGCGGTCGCCGTAGACGGCTTCGCCTTCTTTCAGAATGCGCTCGCGCATGTCGGGATTTTTTGAGGTTTGATAGAGAGCCCACGCGAGTGTCAAGGC
>JABFRJ010000376.1 GCA_013141255.1 Hyphomicrobiaceae bacterium | reverse complement strand
CTTTCAGACGTTTCCAATTCCGTCGCGCGACGCGCCAAATCGAAGGCGTCGTAGCGCTCATGGGCAATTTGTTCCATGCGCACGGCTGACACGCGCCCCGCACCTTGCAACACCCCGCGCTCGTTGAAAGCGACGAAGCGGTCGGTCTGCACCAGCCATTCCGACATCGTGGTTTGCTGCCGGTTGCGGGCGCGCAACTCGGCAAAGTCCAAGAACGACGTTGTCAGTAAGTTCAATTCGCTGATCTCGTCGGCGTTCAGATAGTTCTTGGACGTGGTCACGTCGCCCTTGCGCACGCGCTCGCCTTTCCAAGACGTGAGCGCCATGTTTGGTTGCGCGGGATTGGCACGAGCGACAATCAATTCTGCGGCGGTTTTGCCAGTGACAGCGAAGACGAGTTTATTCTGGATGGAGGCAAAGAAGGTCTTGGCGGTGTCGCTCTTGGCATCGTAATCGGCGCTAGTGAGAGCGAAGAGATCGCGGACTTTTTGATAGAAACGCTTCTCAGACGTCCGAATATCGCGGATGCGTTCGAGCAGTTCATCGAAGTAGTCGAGCCCACCCGGTTCTTTCAGGCGTTCGTCGTTCATGACGAAGCCCTTGATCAGATACTCGTTTAGAGTTGTCGTGGCAAAGCGGCGAAACTGCGTGCCGCGCGGCGAGCGCACGCGATAGCCGACGGCCAAAATCATCTGCAAATTGAACAACTTCGCCGAGCGTTGGACTTGGCGACCGCCTTCAGTTCGAACTTGTAAGTGTTTCTTACAAGTTGCGTCCTCGTCGAGTTCGCCCTCTTTGTAGATGGCTTTTGTGTGCTGAGTGATGTTCTGCGGTGTGGTCTCGAACAGCGCGGCGATTTCGGCTTGCGTCATCCAGACGGAGCCTTGCTCGACGCGAAGCTGGAACTGGTCGCGCCCGTCTTCGGTGCGATAGAGCACGAGTTCGCCGAGGCCGCGTGCGCCCGAGTCTCCCGTGCCGTCGTTGTCATCGTCCTCGGGCGTTGCGCTCATACCGCCTCGCCCACGAGTTTTTCGGCATCGCGGACGCGGATTTCGCCGGACATAAGTTTGGGCAGGAGGATATCGCGGAGTGCGGCGAGGGTGACATTCTCGCTGACATCGGCCCAAACGCGCTTGCGCAATGGCCTAACTAGCAGCGAGAATGAGTCCTGAAGGTTTAGCGTCGGCACAATGATTGAAAATTCTCTGAAGTCGTTCGATCCAAGGTTTGGAAATACAGAACCAGTGACACGTTCGAGCAATCTCGGCATTTGTCCTAGAACCATGCTCTCAACAAATTCTTGACGATCCCCGAGTGCGCGAACAGCAGCAACGCCACGGCCAAGGCAATATTCGCCATCGGCGAACGCGTGTCGCCCAGTGGTTGAGCCGCGAACACAAATAATGAGATCGCCACGCTGGGACAATCGGCTCGGCGCGGTCGTCCATTTAATGCGCTTCAGAAAGAACTCGCCGTACTCGACAGGTCCGTTGACCAATGGCGTGCCTAAGCCTTGGTCGTTGTATGTTTCACCGGATGGCGACGCTCCCATGTGGACATTTGCAATGTCCGCTAGCGTCCCAATATCCCACCCCTTCGGCAAACCTTTATCGTTGAGACGGTCGGGGAAGAGGGACCAGAGGTCGGGGGCGAGGTAGGGTTTGGCGCCGGCCTCTTTTGCTTTCCCTGTCGCGCCTCCGGCTCTCCTCGCCTCTTGTTTCGCGCGCGTGGGGCCGAAGTCGACGAACCAATCCTTGAAGATCGCGCGCGCCATCGCCTCCAACGTCTCATTCATCCGCCGGTTCAACTCAATCTTGTCATCGAGCGCGCCGAGAAGCTCCGCAATCTCCTTTTGCTCACTCAAGGGAGCAACTGGAACTTCGAATTCGTGGCAATCTGCAACACGTATGTGGCTTACAACTGATCCTGAACCGTCGTGCGAGCGAAACTGATGTTGGAGAGTGGGCGATCGGAAGACGTAAAATAGGAAACGCGGGTGAATTTTTCTCCTGTCAGCTCGATACTGCATTAATCGCTGACCTAGAAAGATATTTGGCATGTCCGTAACGTAGCCAACTTCTCCAATTGGTGCTTCGCGAGTCAAAATAACGTCGCCCTCAAGAACAGCAGCGCGACGGGTCCAGTGAACAAAAGTTGCCTCGTCCACATAACGACAATCTGTGATGTTTATTCGACCGTCTCGCACGTTCGTCGTGCGTATCATGCGGTATTCTGTCGGGCCATCAACGACCGGGGCGGTTCGATTTACGCAATCCACAATTAGCTCGCAGACCTCTTTTACCTTAACTCGTGGCCACTTAGTCATTCTCGCTGACCTTGGCCAATTTGGACGAAATGAGGCTTGAGAGCTTGGCGCCCTCCCTAAACTGCCCCTCCAACTTCGCCCGCAACTCGGCGAACTTCTCTTCAAACGGTACGCCGTCGTCTTCAACATCAGCCGCGCCGACGTAGCGTCCCGGTGTCAGCACATAGCCGTGACTCCGAACACCGTGTTCGCCCTCGATCTTCGCCGCTTTGCAGAACCCGGGTTCGTCGGCGTAAGCGTCGAGCTTCTCTTTCTTCAACGTCGCCGGTTTAGCGCGCCAGCGATGATAGACGTTGGCGATCTTGGCGATGTCATCGCTCGACAACTCGCGCCGCACGCGGTCCAACATGAAACCCATCTTGCGCGCATCGATAAACAGGATCTCACCCTTCCGATCCCGATGACCGTTGGCACCTTTGTTGCGTGCCAAAATCCACAGACACGCCGGAATTTGCGTCGAGTAAAACAACTGACCGGGCAGCGCCACCATGCAATCGACCACGTCGGCGTCGATCATCGCCTTGCGGATCTCGCCCTCGCCCGACTGCGACGACGACATCGAACCATTCGCCAACACCACGCCAGCCGTTCCCCTTGGCGCCAAGTGGTGGATGATGTGCTGCAACCAGGCAAAGTTGGCATTGCCCACCGGCGGCACGCCAAACTTCCAGCGCAAATCGCCCTTCATCTGCTCGCCGCCCCAATCCGAAATATTAAACGGCGGATTGGCGAGAATGTAATCGGCTTTAAGATCAGGGAAAGCATCAGATTTCAGTGTGCCTTCGGTGTTCCAACCAATTTCCGCGTCGATGCCCTGCACGGCCAAGTTCATCTTGGCGAGGCGAAACGTGGTGTGGTTGATTTCTTGGCCATAGACGGCGAGGTCGTTGATCTTGCCGCCGTGCTCCTCGATGAAGCGCTCGGATTGCACGAACATGCCGCCCGTGCCGCAGCAGGGGTCGTAGACGCGGCCGTTATAGGGCTCCAACATTTCAACCAGCGTGCGCACGACCGTGCGGGGCGTCAAGAATTCGCCGCCGCGCTTACCTTCGTTGGACGCGAACATCGACAAGCAATACTCGTACACGCGCCCAAAGAGATCGCGCGCCTTATCAAACTCGGAATGCATACCGATATTAGAAAACTGATCGATCAAGTCGCCAAGCATTTGCTTCGAGTATTGGCCGCGCGCGTAGATCTTCGGCAACGCGCCTTTCAGCTTGGCATTCGACGGCACCTTCTCGATCTCATCCATCGCCTCATCGAGGAAGATACCAATCTTTTCCGACCGAGCACTCGCCTGCAGATAGCTCCATCGCGCCTTCTCCGGCACCCAGAAAACATTGGCGGCGAGGTATTCGTCGGAATCCTCGGGATCGGCAAGATCATCGGCGGCGAGCTTTGTGCGATGCGCTTCAAAAGCGTCCGAGACGTATTTCAAAAAGATGAGGCCAAGCACGATGTGTTTGTATTCGGACGGCTCGACGTTGCCGCGCATACGGTCAGCGGCCTTAAACAGTTCGGCGGCGAAGTCGAGGTCGCCCTTTGGGGCGGACGCTTGGCTAGGTGCAGGATCGGCCATCGGCTTGAAAAATTCCATATTTCAGCATGTGAAAGTATGCAGACGTTGTGGTTGATTTTGCAGGATGATGCAACCTGTGGAAAACCATGACGGACAATTTTACCGGGGCCGCGTGTCGCGAAAAGACCCGGGTGCCGAATGAAAACGATCATCGAGCCCATGCAAAGGCGGAATTGTCAGCCCCCAGCGCTCAACCAATGCCCAAAATGTGGAGCGACGACGCGGCGCGTGACGGCGTGTCAGTCGCCAGCGGTCGGCGGTAAAGCACGATGCCGGATGCATGGCGGCGCGTTCGGTAGCAGCGCGAAGAGCGGTGAAGCGAACCATCGCTATCGGCACGGATGCCGCGCGCAAAAAGCGAATGCAGAGCGTGCGGAGTTGATGCGATCGCTCCGCGCGATGAAAGCCATCGCGAAAACCTTAGCCGACGACTGCGATTGAATTCGGTATTTCCCCGCGCGCGCAGCGACACCAATTGAAACGACGTCAACTCCAGAAACAATTGATTTTTCGTAATTAAATGGTGGGCGCGACAGGGATTGAACCTGTGACCCCACCCGTGTGAAGGGTGTGCTCTACCGCTGAGCTACGCGCCCGCAGGCTCCAGAGGAGCCGCAATTCGTAGGGATCGGCGGGTTATGAGAGGCGCACGGCTCAGTGTCAAGATGCCAGGCAATTCGACGCCCGCTTGATCGAGCGCCACGAGCTTCAGGCAGCTACTAACGGGTTGCAGCAGCTTACGTTACACTGCCATGTCCGACCCCCAGGAGAGCTGTGACGTGAATGAGCCGCGCTCGGTTTTTGATGTCTTTTCACGAACGGTACGTGCGTCGCCCGAGGCCGCATTTCTAATCGTGCCGCGCGCAGCGGACACGATCAGGATACAGACGTACAGTCAGGTTTCCGCCGCAGTCGCGCGACAAAAACAAGCGTATCGCGCCGCCGGCTACGGCCACGGCCATCGCGTCGTCCTGCTGCTTGAAAACCGGCCCGAATTCTTTGTCCACGTCTTAGCACTCAATGCGCTCGGCGTTGGCATCGTGCCGGTCAATCCAGATTATCGCGTCGACGAATTACGCTATCTGATCACGCACTCAGACGCGCTGCTCGCCGTATCTGTGCCAGACAAAACGGATCGCTTACGCGAGGCCGGACGCGGCACGCTTGGCGCAATCGACTTGCCCGTTATCAATGGCCTCGATCTCGCCACGCCCATACCAGAAGCGCATTCCCCTGCGCCCAATGCTGAGCGGAAAATCACACCTGAGACCGAATGCGCGTTGCTCTACACCTCAGGCACAACAGGTCGGCCCAAGGGCTGCGTCCTCACCAACGATTACTTTCTGATTGCGGGCGCGGGCTATGTCAGCCACGGCGGAATGGCCGCGATCAAGATTGAGCAAGAGCGATTTTACAATCCGCTACCACTATTTCATATGAACCACCTCGCCGTCACCGCGACCGCGGCCATGCTGACGCGCAATGCGTTGGTACTGACCGAGCGTTTTTCGCCCTCGAAATGGTGGCCCGAGATTGTCGCCAGTGGCGCCACCATCATCCACTATCTCGGCATCGTCGCGCCGACGCTACTCAATCAACCACCATCGGACTTAGAGCGACAACACGCCGTGCGCTTCGGCATCGGCGCAGGCTGCGAGCCGCAATTGCACCGTGTGTTCGAGGAGCGTTTCGGCTTTCCTCTGATTGAAGTCTGGGGCATGACTGAAACGGGTCGCGTTACCATGGCCAACACCGAGCCACGGCAGATCGACACCCGCGCGTTTGGCCGCGCATCAGCCGATCTTGACGCCATCGTCGTCGACGATAACGATCAACCTGTGCCCGACGGAACAGCGGGCGAATTGCTCGTACGCCATTCTCCCTCTGCGCCGCGTCACGGCTTTTTCTCTGGCTACCTCAAAAACGAGGCGGCGACCGAAGAGGCCTGGCGCGGCGGTTGGTTTCATACCGGCGACGTTGTCACGCGCGACGAAACGGGCATGTTGTTCTTTGTAGACCGCAAGAAAAACATCATCCGCCGTGCAGGCGAAAACATCGCGGCGGCTGAAATCGAGGCCGTGTTGCAGGCACACACGCACGTGTCACAAGTGGCCGTCATCGCAGCGCCCGACGAAGTACGCGAGGAAGAAATTTTCGCCTGCGTCGTGCCCATGCCAGGTGTGCAAGTGACGCCCGAATTCGCCGATGAACTCTTCCAGTGGTGCAACGACCGCCTCGCCTACTTCAAAGCCCCCGGCTGGTTCCTATTCCTCGACGCACTCCCCACAACCGGCACCCAAAAAGTCCAAAAAACCCAAATCTTCGCCACCACCGAAGATCCACGCACACGAGCAGGTGCGTTAGAATTTAGAGCGAGGAAGAAAAGGGGGTAATGGGGATGAAGTGCAAATAGATACTGGCTCCACAGCGGTGATGCTGCCGCAATG
>JABFRJ010000381.1 GCA_013141255.1 Hyphomicrobiaceae bacterium | reverse complement strand
GCGCGCCCTGCGCAAAAAGGCTGGCATCCGCACATTCTCAGTCTACTTGCAAGATCCGCGCATGGGCTCACGCGTCGCCGATCTCGTATGGGTGCCCGAGCACGACGGCCTTCGAGGCACCAACGTCATCACAACTCTAACGCCGCCGCACAGTTTCTCCGGCGCCCGCTTAGCCGAACTCCGCAGCACTATCCCCGCCGCCATAGCTGCTCTCCCAGGCCCGCGCATCGCCGTGATTCTCGGCGGCAAAAACGGTGTCTACAAATACACCGACGCCTGCGACGACCGCCTCAAAGCCTCCTTGCGCGATTTAGCCAAACTCGGCGCCTCCTTCATGATCACGCCCTCGCGTCGCACCCACGAGCGCCTCCTGCGCCAAGTCCGCGAGGCCACCGCTGATGCCCCCCGCATCCTCTGGGACGGCAACGGAGAAAACCCTTATCCACACTTCCTTGCCCACGCCGATCTACTGGTTGTTACGGCCGACTCAGTCAATATGTGCGGTGAAGCCTGTGCCACCGGTAAGCCCGTGTATATCTTCACACCGTCAGGCGGCTCCGACAAATTCGCGCGCTTTCACAACGCTTTAAACACGCATGGCGCCACCCGTTCGCTGCCCGAACATTTGGACACGATTCCTCATTGGAGCTATCAACCCATAGACGCTGCTGGCCGTATTGCCGCAGCTATCGAGGACCGCTGGCACAAGCGTAAAACGATGCTAGGGTCCTTGCATCAATGCTGATCGCGGCTTAAGCGGCTCAGCGACCTAATTGCGCATCCAAAAGCCACAAAACACAGCGACTACAAAATACAACGACTGCAAAACTGACCAAAGGAGACAGCGGCAATGGCCCATCTCAATCTCGACAAACTCCGCTCAGCCAAAGTCGAAACTGCCCCCTACAGTTATCTCATTGTCCCCGCGTTCTTAAACGCCGACAGCATCAGCCGCATCAACGCCACCTACCCGAACATCGAAAAGGGTGGCTCCTATCCCATCGAAAGCCTCGACGAAAATATGGCGATCAAGTCCGTGATCGCCGAACTCGACGGACCCGAGTTTCAAAAAATCATCGCCGAAAAATTCGACGTTGATCTAGAGGGCCGTCCCAAGATGTATTCGCTCCGCGGTTACACCCGCGCCAAGGATGGCTCGATCCACACCGACAGCAAAGATAAGATCATTACAGTCTTGCTCTACCTCAACGAGAATTGGCAACAACCCGGTGGCCGCCTCCGTATCCTCCGCGATGGCAAAAACGTCGACAATTACGCAGCAGAAGTCGCCCCAGACAACGGCACGCTTTTGATCTTCAAGCGCTCCGACACGTCCTGGCACGGCCATCATCCCTTCGAAGGCCCCCGCCGCTCGTTGCAGATGAATTGGATGACATCTGAAGGCTCCAAAGGGTTCCACGCTCTTCGCCACAAAATATCCGCCGCCGTCAAAAAACTGACCAACGCGTGATTGATCCACAGCGCCAGCGACAATGCTGAATTACCTACTGCTCGCACTCGTGCCCGCGGCGTTCGGGCTCAACCCTGTGATCGCCCGCGCCATGGTTGGCACGTTCGAGCCCGGCACACTCACACTGATACGCTGGTCCCTTTCTGCCCTCATAATTGGTGCCATCGCTGTCGCACGTGGCCGCTCCGAACGTTGGTCGGCAAGCCCACGCCTTATAATCGAGCTATCGCTTCTCGGCGTCTTGGGCATGGGCTTTTGCGCCTTCGCCGCTTACACCGGCGTAAAGTCGACCACCGCCACCGCAGTTGGCCTAATCTATTCAACCACCGCCGCCCTCGTCGCAGCCTATGAAATCGCACGCGGACGCACCAAACCAAGCCTCGCCCTCACAGCAGGTATCCTTATTTGCCTGTTCGGCGTCGCCACTTTGATCATGCGCGGCGACGTCACGGCTTTTGCAGCACTACAGTTAGGCGCGGGTGAACTCTGGGCTGTAGCCGGAACACTTGGATGGGTCACCTACACACTCGCCATGCGCACCCGCGGTACCGCCATGTCGCCACTCCCCATGTTTGCCTTGATGAGCACAGCCGGTGCCCTCGCCGTAGTTCCCATCGCGGGCATGGAACTAAGCGAAACCCCACTGCCTACCCTGCATTGGATCCATAGTGTTTGGATTAGCGCCCTTGTGCTGATCACCGGCGTCGGCGCTTACATGGGCTACAATCTGTCGCTCGCCCGCAACGGGCCCATATTGACCGCCGCATCACTCTCGCTCAGCCCATTCTACATCGCAGGGCTGGCCGTCATGCTCATCGGCGAAGACGTCGCCTGGTATCACGGCGTGGCAATTGTCCTCGTCACAGTTGGTCTCGGCTTCATCCAATTCGCGCGCCTCAAATCAAAGTGATGAAGCGCATCAATTCTGGCTGATCAGTTCAGTCTCAATCGCAATTTCAATATCGTCTGACACCATCGGCGTCGCACGCGTCATCCCAAAATCACTGCGCAACACATTCCCACGCGCCGAAAATGCCACGGCACGTTTCCCCGCGTAAGTAGGCGTCGCCGTCGACAACGGATGATCGCCAATGAATGTCAAGGACACGGCCAGCGTGACAGGTTTCGTCACACCCCGGACTGTCAGATCACCTGTCAAATCAGCGGTTTTCTCGCCCGTCATTTTCACAACTGTACTTTTGAACGTAATTACCGGATGCACAGCCGCATCAAAATAGTCTGCGCCCCGCAGTGCCCGATCCAACGCGTCAAACCCTGTCTGCAAACTATTCACCCGCAGCGCCACGTCAACAACCGCGGCCTCCGGCTTCGCTGGATCAAGCACAACCGAACCCTCGTACCCGTTAACGCGACCTTGTTGACGCGACATACCGAGATGCGTCCAACTGAAAGTCAGGAGCGTTTGCCCCTTATCAAAAACATACACCTCCGCCAGCGCAGCGTTCGATATTGCTGCGGCTATCAGCAGCAGAGATGCGAACACCGCTATGATCCCTCGACGCACTATCTGCATTCCAAAAACCTCTTAGCTCGTATCACAACGAAGCTGTCATACCGCCATCAACAGCCAACTCTGAGCCCGTGCAGTAAGCACTGTCGTCAGAGGCAAAAAATAACACGGCCTTTGCAATTTCATCCGGTGTGCCCAGCCGTCGCATCGCTGTTTCATTCACCAGCGCATCCATGATCGCCGGATTGCGCAACACCCGCGCCGTCATCGCCGTTTGCACAAATCCAGGCAGCACCGCGTTCACGCGAATACCAAAGGGCGCGTATTCCACCGCGAGCCCCTTGGTCAACGCCGTTACCGCCCCCTTAGTCGTCGAGTAGGCAGTCAGTTGCCGCATCCCACGTTTGCCCATTATCGAGGCGATGTTGATCAAAGACGCCCTACCCGACGCTTTAAGTAAATCAAAGCCATCGCGCGCCACCCGCACGACGCCATCGAGATTCACTTCCCGGATCTTGACCCAGTCTGCATCCGTCATATGGCGAAAATCACTGCGCACATTGAGGCCTGCGTTATTGACGATAACATCAAGTCGACCATGCTGAGTACTAACTGTGCGAAACATCGCCAACACGTCTTGCCCACGACTGACGTCAGCCGTCACAGCAACCGCTTGACCACCACGCGTTGCAATCTCAGCCACGACCGCTTCAGCCGACGCACCATCTACGTCACTGACATAGACGATCGCCCCCTCGGCCGCGAACAGCTGAGCCGTTGCCTTCCCAAGGCCATTGCCTGCGCCCGTTATGAGCGCAATTTTTCCTATCAGTCGACCCATCACACAATCCACACAACCAAAAGACCAGTTGAGCCGACCTATAAGCTGCGTCAGCACGTCTCGCAACCGTTGCCGTAATTGCAGTAAAGAAAAGGCCACCCCGAGTATCGAGGTGGCCTGAAAGATCAGCACTAACAATGTTTATTTAAGCGGATCGCGACCATGATCCCCGCGCACGTCGTCGCGCCAGTCATGGCCCAACTTAAATTTGACGCCCAAGCGAATAGCATTCATATCCGCGTCATAAGTATAACTCGTCCCACCGACGAGTGCTGTACGACGACCGAAATTACCGTGCAGATATTCGGCGAAAAGTATTGTACCACCACGATGGAACTCAAACCCGCCACCATATACGCCACCTGTATTCGTATGGGCAACTTTGTTAAAACCCGCAGAAATTCCGTCAAATTCAGTTCCCAGGGCTCCAATTCCAGCAGTCCCGTAAATCACGAAATTCGGTCGGACGTGAACACCTAAGCGCCCTCTCAACGATGCAAAATATTGCGAACCAACTTTAATTGCAAACATCGGCGCAGCTAAAGTTGCATGTCCGGTCGTCGCCGAGAAATCGACTTCCGTACCCAACGACAGCATACCAGAACGTATCCACTCAAGCCCGCCGCTGCCGCCGAAACCAAAGCTATTATGCTTCAGCGCCTGCTGATTGATCCCATCATTGACATCATAGCCCATCCGCCCGCTCTGCAAATAAAAGCCAGCGCGCACCTGATGGTCGCCATCCCAATTTTGCGCCTGCGCGCCAGACTGCCCAGCCATAAGAAGAATAGCGGCACCACCGGCAGCAACGAGTTTCAAGGTCTGATTCAAAAGCGTCATAAAAAGCTCCCGCGTGCACCAGCCGCATCACGACCAGTCTCCGTTGCGCAAGCCTTCCCTGATTCGTTAAGATTCTGACCAGCACCACGCATGCGGTCACCGTGTAACGCTGTCTCGTCGTGGCTACACAGCAACACTTTGTCGGTCTAACGGCCAAACAACAGTCAGACAACAATCAAAACCTCAACCCTTCGGTGCCACCCACTTGTCGCGCATCGTCACCAATTCCTCGGCAGCCGACGGATGCAACGCCATCGTCGCATCAAAATCAGCCTTGGTGGCCCCCATCCGCATCGCAATCGCCGCCATCTGCACCATTTCAGCCGCATCTGGCCCGAGGATATGACAGCCAACCACCCGTTGCGATTTCTGGTCGACAATAAGCTTCATCAGCATGCGCTCATCGCGCCCCGCCAATACGGCCTTCATCGGCCTGAACCGCGCCTTGTAAAGATCTAGCTCGCCAAACTTCGCCCGCGCGTCGGCTTCCGACAAACCAACCGTCCCAATCTCAGGCTCCGAAAACACACCAGTCGGGATCAAATCGTAATCCACACTCCACGGCTTGCCACCGAACTGACTATCCGCAAATGCGTGCCCTTCGCGGATCGCAACCGGCGTCAACTGCACGCGATCTGTCACATCACCCACGGCAAAAATCGTCGGCGCTGTCGTGCGCGAATGGGCGTCAACTTTGATCGCGCCCCCCGCGCCCACCTCAACACCAACCTCAGCCAACCCCAAGCCCGCGACGTTCGGCACGCGCCCAATCGCCAACATCACCTGATCCGCGACCATCGTCGCGCCGTTGGTTAGAGCAACATCAAGTCCGCGTTGGCTCGAATTCACCGACGCAATATTCGCCCCCGTGACAATCTTGATCCCGCGCTTCGTCATCGCCGCCGTCAAATCATCACGCAGGTCATCATCAAACCCACGCAGGATCTCCACCCCGCGATAAACCAGCGTCACATCCGCGCCGAGCCCGGCAAAGATCCCGGCAAACTCAACCGCGATATACCCGCCCCCTACAATTACAATCCGCTTCGGCAACTCATCAAGATGAAACGCCTCATTCGACGAGATCGCCAACTCCGCCCCAGGATAATCGCCTACGCGCGGACGACCGCCAGTCGCCACCAGAATTGTCTTGGCACTGCACTCGCGTCCGTCCGCAAGCCGCACACGCTGCGGCCCCACAATCGTCGCCCGCATGCGATACGTTTCAACTTTCCATCGATCAAGCGTGGATTGATAAGCCTTTTCCAGCCGATCAATTTCCTTGTCTTTGTTTGCAATCAGTTTCTGCCAACTGAACGTCGGCTGACCCACGTCCCATCCAAAGCCAGCCGCATCCTCAAATTCGCCATGAAACCGGCTCGCATATACCAGCAACTTTTTCGGCACGCAGCCTCGAATGACGCAGGTGCCGCCAACTCGATACTCTTCCGCAATTGCCACGCGCGCGCCATGACTTGCGGCCACCCGCGACGCACGCACGCCACCCGAGCCCGCGCCAATCACAAACAAATCATAGTCGAACGTCGTCATTGGCCCATGCTCTCCGTCAGTCCTATCTCGAACCAAGTGTCAGTCATCAAAGTCCGGCAACTCCGGTGCCTCAATCTCGCGCACACCTTTGGGACCCGCCAGGATCACACGCTCCGCAATGCCGAGAAACAGCCCATTTTCAACCACTCCAGGCACAAGTTTCAACATCATATCGAGTGCATCTGGATCAGGGA
>JABFRJ010000298.1 GCA_013141255.1 Hyphomicrobiaceae bacterium | reverse complement strand
GCAACTGCGCTGTGACCATGAAAATGATCAGCAGCACAAGCATGACGTCAACAAACGGCGTCACATTGATTTCGGCCATAGGTGCATGGCGACGGGCGCGCCCTCGACGTCCGCCCGACTTGCGTGATGCCTGCTGCTTGACGCCACCAGCCATCTTAAGTCCTCACATCGATCTGACGTGAGACGATGGCTGAAAACTCGTCAGCGAAGGCCTCTAGGCGCTGCGAGATTTGTGAACTCTTGGCCGTGAAGTGGTTGTAGAAAATTTGAGCAGGGATTGCTGCGAGCAGGCCAATTGCGGTGGCGAACAATGCTTCCGAAATGCCCGGTGCGACCACAGCAAGCGACGTGTTCTTCGACGTGGCAATAGCCTGGAACGTCGTCATGATACCGATGACGGTTCCGAACAGACCAATAAACGGTGCAGCCGAAGCAACGTTTGCGAGGAATAAAAGACGACGGTCCAACGTCTCCATTTCGCGATTGATGGTGACATCCATCACTTTTTCTACGCGCAACTGTATGCCGCCAAGGGCGCGGACATTGCCCTCGACCGAGCGCTTCCACTCACGCATAGCCGCCACAAAAAGGGAGGCCATTGAGAACGTCTGCCCACGGCTGAGCCCGGTATACAATTCGTCGAGCGATTGGCCGGACCAGAACATCTGCTCAAAGCGGTCAGCTTCACGACGGGCACGTCTAAATGCGAATTGTTTTTCAATGATGATCGCCCATGACCAAACGGACGCGAGCAACAAGCCTACCATCACACACTTGACGACAATATTGGCTTGCAGGAACAGCTCTATGAACGAGAAGCCCCCATGGTTTCCCGCTGTCATTTGCACCTTCACTAAATCCGTTGGATTCATCTTATTCGTCCCGCCGCCTCAACCACCAACACCGGACATTGTCCAGTGTTGCTGTGCCCCTGCTCCAATGCTCATTTGAGCCCTCGGAATTGCCCCTCGTCCGTTGACGAACAGACTCGTCAGCGCAGCCCTACTTGGCTTCGGTATACGCAAGCCCAATGTGACGAATTGAGGGCTCTAAGATTACTGTCGGACACGATTGAGCCAGCGCCCGAGAGCTTGCCTTAGAGTGACTCGTCACTTGCGTGCAAGCGCGTCGGTCACGCTCATAATTATTGTTCAACTAGCATCGGCTCCCGCGTCAACAATGACGCAAACTACTTATGGTGGAATTTAATTTATAATTCTATCTTGACGTGCATAATTTGTTCATGCAATGTTCGTTGCGTACCGTTGCGTGCACAAATAGCCGCCAACTGCACTGCCTTACCTTTAGGGGTTCGCACTTATCCAACCTCCAGATGCAGAGGCAATGGCACCATTGATCCTGCCTCCAAAAATTGACGTTCCCATCATCGTTGCCCGCTTGGGTTGTACTAGAGGAGCCGAGACATGGCCAGGAAGGCTCGCTTAGCGATATCGCGCTCTACCACAGTGGCGCGCGCCTTCAACGAGGGGCGCGCCAGAGGTCACACGTTGTCGGCGGCATTGCCAGCATTCAAAGATTTGCGGATCGGTGTGCTCGGGCTTGGCTACGTTGGATTGCCGCTTGCAGCATACCTCGGTCGCCATTTTCCCGTCATCGGATTTGACATCGACGGCGCGCGCATCCGCGAGCTAACAGGGGGACACGACCGGACACGAGAACTAACTGCATCTGAACTGAAGCTTGCCCAGCGGCTCACCTATTCATCGGCGATAGCTGAATTGTCGCGCTGCAATTTTTTTATCGTGACAGTTCCAACCCCAGTCGACAACGCCAAGCGGCCCGATCTCACTCAACTGATTAATGCCAGCGAGATGATCGGGAGCATGTTGGTGCCGGGCAGCATTGTCGTGTTTGAGTCAACAGTTTTCCCCGGCGCCACCGAAGAGATTTGCGTGCCTGCCATCGAGCGAACATCAGGTTTTGTCATTAATCGCGATTTCTATGTTGGCTACAGTCCCGAGCGAATTAATCCTGCCGACCCCACGCATCGCTTGCCGAACATCAAAAAAGTAACATCGGGTTCGACGCCTGAGGCGGCTGATCTTATCGACAAGGTGTATTGCGCAATCATCGATGCTGGCACACATCGTGCTAGTTCAATTCGCGTCGCAGAAGCCGCAAAAGTTATAGAAAACGTACAGCGTGATGTTAACATCGCTCTTTTCAATGAGCTGGCACTATTATTTAAGCGTATGAACCTTGAATCGCGTGATGTCTTCGAAGCTGCCGGCACGAAGTGGAACTTTCACTTTTATCGACCGGGCCTAGTGGGCGGGCACTGCATCGGCGTCGATCCTTATTACCTGACGCATAAAGCTCAGCAGGTTGGATTTCACCCAGAGATGATCCTTGCTGGTCGACGCATCAACGATGGGATGGCGCAATTCGTTGCTCAAGATGTCATCAAAGCCATGTTGCAACGTGGTCAGCGCGCTGATTCGGCCCGTATTCTCGTCATGGGCTTTGCCTTCAAGCAGAATTGCCCGGACATTCGCAATACAAAAATTGCTGAACTGGTCACCGAATTTCAAAGCTTTGGCCATCGCGTTACAATTTTTGATCCACTTGCCGACGCGGTGGAAGCACAACGCGAGTATGGGCTCAGCATCTTGAACGCGTTGCCGAGTGGCCCATTCGATGCCGTTGTTCTGGCTGTTCGACACGACGAGATTGTCAATTTGGGTGTCGCACGCATTCGGCAATTCATTGCGCCGGGTGGGCTGCTCTACGACCTCAAGGAGGTCCTTCCTGTTGGCGCGAGCGATGTTCGAATTTAGGTAAATATTTGCGGGACATAATTCTCATGCCTACTCGTAAGACTTTCGCGCTCCTTGGCGTTGCTGGATATATCGCGCATCGGCACTTGACTGCTATTCGTGATGTCGGTGGTGAGCTTGTAGCGGCGATGGATACTTCTGATTCAGTTGGTCAGATCGATGCGCATTTTCCGATGGCTCGATTTTTCACACGATTTGAACAGTTCGAATCTTATCTGCAGGCGCTCAAGCGTAACGGCACGCCTGTCGACTTTGTTAGTGTATGCACACCCAACGATCTGCATCGCGCTCACATCGAGGCGGGCCTTCGCTGCGGCGCCAACGTCATCTGCGAAAAGCCGCTTGTTCTCACGCCCAGCGACATTGACGCGTTGATTGCGCTAGAACGCGACCTCGATCGCTGCGTCTATACTATCCTGCAACTGCGCTTGGTTCCTGAAAACCTAGCGCTGCGCGACGAGTTTGCGATTCCGTGCGCGCAAAAACCACTCGTTGATCTCACCTATGTGACAGCGCGGGGGCAATGGTACTTCAATTCCTGGAAAGGTGACGATCGCAGATCTGGTGGCATTGCGACCAATATTGGCGTTCATTTTTTTGATCTTCTAGGTTTCCTTTTTGGGAAGCTTGAGACGAATGTGGTGCATCATCGCGCAGTTGATTGTGCGGCGGGCTACTTAGGGTATGAGCGCGCGCGCGTTCGATGGTTTCTTTCAATCAATGCTCGTGACATGCCTCAGCCTGCAGATAACGAAGTCGCGTGTCGGCGCATGACAATTGGAAGTCGAATTTGCAATTTGAGTGGGGATTTCCGCGCGTTGCATACGCTGAGCTATCAAAATTTCATGGATGGGCGACGGGTCCCATTGGACGACGTACGACGTGCGATCTCGACCGTTACAGACATCCGCAATGCACCTATCAATACAGCGGTTGGCGACCCCCATCCTTATCTCGCGCGCATCCTCAACGACCAACATAGGTATCGCGATGGCTTCCCAGCATGACAGCGTCTTTATTCACGAGAGTGCCTACGTCGATCAGCCCTGTGAGATTGGGCAAGGCACTAAGATCTGGCATTTTGCGCATGTGCTGCGGGACTGTAGAATTGGTGCGCAGTGTTCTATTGGTCAGAATGTTATGGTTGGCCCAGCGGTACTTATTGGTCAGCGCTGCAAAATCCAAAACAACGTGAGCTTGTACGACGGCGTCGTACTTGAGGATGATGTATTTTGTGGGCCGAGTTGCGTTTTCACCAATGTCATCAATCCGCGCGCGGCAATTGAGCGAAAATCTCAATTCCTGCGTACCACCGTGCGTCGTGGCGCGACGATAGGTGCCAACGCAACAATTGTCTGCGGGGTAGAACTTGGTGCGTATTGCTTCATTGCGGCTGGGGCTGTGGTGACCAAGACTGTGCCTGCCTTCGCGCTCATGATGGGGGTGGCGGCGCGGCGAGTGGGTTGGATAAGTGCTGCCGGCGCACGTCTCGACACCGCTCTTGTTTGCCCAGTCGACGGCAGCCGCTACGCAGAAAGTACTCCCGACCACTTAATTCGATTGGAAGATTGAGGACGCAACGATGAATGCTCCTGACATTACACTCGTTGATCTTCGAGCGCAGCAAGCGCGGATCCGGCCTGCCATTGAGCGTGCGATCGCGCGAGTGCTGGATCATGGCCAATATATTATGGGTCCGGAGATTGATGAGTTTGAAACCAGGCTCGCCACGATTTCAGGCGCCAAGCACGTCATCACTTGCTCGAGCGGCACGGATGCATTGCTCATGGCGATGATGGCCAAGGGGGTGCGACCGGGCGATGCTGTTTTGTGTCCGGGATTTACCTATACTGCGACACCAGAGTCGATTGTGATGCTCGGCGGGGTACCGGTTTTTGTCGATGTGGAGGCGGACACATTCAATATTGATGTCTCACAACTGGACGGCGGCCTTCGGTCCGCGCGTCAGCAGGGCGCGCGCCCGATTGGCATAATAGCTGTCGATCTGTTTGGCCAGCCTGCCAACTATGCTGCACTATGCGACTTCGCAAAACGAGAGGGGCTTTGGATTATTGCTGACGCCGCGCAATCCTTTGGTGGTCGGCTGGGCAACAGGGCTGTCGGTTCACTCACCGAGATTACGGCGACGAGCTTTTTTCCCTCTAAGCCGCTTGGATGCTATGGCGACGGCGGCGCACTGTTCACCAATGACGATACGATTGCTGAGAGCCTTCGCTCGATCCGCCTGCATGGCCGCGGCGTCAGCAAATATGATGTCGCGCGCCTTGGGATCAACGGTCGTCTCGATACACTACAGGCAGCAATTCTGCTCGAGAAGTTGGTGATCTTTGCAGATGAGATCGTCGCGCGGTCTGAAGTTGCTGCGCGTTACTCGGCAGCATTTGGCGCAGCCGGCATACAGCCAATAATTTCAAGGCGAGCAACTAGTGCCTGGGCGCAATATACCGTGACGCTTCCTGAGGCGCGGCGTGATCATGTTCGCCAACGATTGCGAGCGCAGGGTATTGCCACGGAAGTGTATTATCCACGTGCGCTTGATGAACAGCCTGCATTTCAAGACTGTATCGTTGTGAGTGGCGGTATTCCTATAGCAAGACGCTTGCCCCGAACTTCACTTAGTCTACCGATGCATCCCTATCTTTCAGTTGAAACACAAGACTACGTGATCAGATCGTTGTTAGGCGCAATTTAGCGCGGTCACATCGCAATTGTGTGCCGCCGCCCGATCATATCTTTTGCTGGTGCCGCAAGAGCCTGCGCCATGGCGGCACCATCACTGGGTAAAGGATGGTATACACAAAAGGCAACAATCATCTTCGCGACATCACACTGACGAACGTCGCACACAAGATTCTTAAGTCGCCACAAAAGGAACGACTGGCAACATAACTTTCATAGAGTTCGAGCTTTTGTGGCAAAATACATTGAACGTAATAGGCTTCTGAATCGTCGGCTTTATGCAACAACTCCTCCTCATTGCGAAATTTTATTGATGCGGGATCGGTGATACCAGGCAGCACTTGCAAGATTATACTGCGCTGCGTATTCGACCAGTAACGAACATATCGCGACACCTCGGGGCGGGGGCCGACAAGACTCATATCTCCCTTTATCACGTTCCACAGCTGCGGAAGTTCGTCGAGTTTATAGTGGCGCAGTGTATGACCTACGCGTGTGATGCGACCATCTCCGCCAGCGGTGACGAGTGGCCCCCTTGCGCCGCTCGTGATCATCGAACGAAATTTTACAATTGCAAAAGGTTGGCCATGGCGCCCAATGCGTTGCTGGCGGAAGAATATTGGCCTGCCAGTATCCCACGCAACCGCGATCGCGATGGCGACAAAGAGCGGCGATAGGGCAAGCAATAAAGCCGCCGAGACAGCGACGTCAAAGAGGCGTTTCACGACGTCATCCTCTTACCCGCGCGGGGAATGATGGAACTGAACCTTGAGCCCGTCAGCAATGCAGCAGGGGCAGCTAACCAATTAGATGGCGTGAGCGTCGAGGATCTCACGAACAGTGGCCACCACTCTCTGAACCTCCGCCGTCGACATCCCGTGCC
>JABFRJ010000199.1 GCA_013141255.1 Hyphomicrobiaceae bacterium | reverse complement strand
CCGCCGCTGGCGCGCCCGCAGTCCCCGCCTCCCCAGCCCCTTTCGCACCAAGCAAGCTCTCCCGCGTCGGCGTCTCCACATGGCCAACGTCAATGTCCGGCATTTCAGCTGCCATTGGCACCAGATAATCCGCCATCGACCCAATCAGCAGCTGCCCCTCGGACGAATAAACGCAGTGCTCATATAGTGCGCCGCCAATACCTTGCACAACGCCACCGCGCACCTGCTCGTCGACCAGCATCGGATTAATCACCGTCCCGCAATCCTCCACCACCCAGTGTTTGAGCAGTTTGACTATGCCGGTATCAATATCCACCTCAAGCAAACATGCTTGCACGCCGTTAGTAAACGCAAACGGATATTGTTTCGGCGTATAATGACGCGTCTGCATGAGTTCACGCGGCAAATCCTTGGGTAGCGTGTCGCCACGGAAATAAACCACACGACCAAGTTCCGCGAGCGACATCCGCTCAACGCCAGTCGCCTTATCAACAACCGAGCCCGCAACAAGATCAAGTTCGCCAGCATGAGCTTGCAACATCGCCGCCGCAATCTTGAGCGCCGCCTCTTTGACCGCAAGCCCAGCCTGCAGAGCGGCTTCACCACCAATTCCCGCGCCACGACAGGCCCACGTCCCACCACCATAGGGCGTCGTCAGCGTGTCACCAGTCACAACACGCACCACATCGATTGCGACGCCAACCGCCTGAGCGACAATCTGTCGAATGATAGCCTCAGTCCCTTGCCCTTGCTCCGTTACCCCCGTCGACGCCACAACCGAACCGTCAGGATCGATCCGTACTGTGCATCCATCCATCGCTGAAATGCGGGCTCCACCAACGCCATACATAAACGGCGACGGATTTGTCAGCTCAATAAAACTCGCAAACCCAATACCGCGATAGACACCACGTTGCCGAAGCGCAGCCTGCTCAGTCCGGAGCGCTGGATAATCGATCATCTCCAACAATTTAGCTAGCGATTGCTCATGCGAAAGCCCCTCAAACCGCATCCCTGCAGGCGAAGAGCACGGATAACTATCATCCCTCATCAAATTCATAGTTCGGAAGGCAATCGGGTCCATCCCCAATGCCTCAGCCGCCAAATCCACCAGTCCTTCAGTCACCGCAGTCGCAATCGGATGCCCAACAGCCCGATACTGGCATGTCGGCGTCTTGTTCTGCAGCACTACAGTCGTCTTCGCCCGGTAATGTGGAAATGCGTACGGTCCGCCGATCAGATTGACCACCTGGTTCCCCTCGACCGCCGACGTGCGTGGATAAACCGAATACGGGCCAATCCCCGTCAAATCATCAACATCGAAGCCAATAATTTTCCCATCGGCATCGACCGCAAGCCGCCCCTTGATTCGATGATCGCGCGCATGAATATCACTCGCAAAACTTTCCAACCTATCTGCAATGAACTTAACCGGGCGTCCTATAATCTTTGCAATCGCAACGGTCGCCACTTCGTCTGGATAGACGTGCACCTTGATGCCGTAACTCCCTCCGACATCACCGCAGATAACCCGCACATCACCTTCGTTCAATCGCAGTTGTGTCGCGAACACGCCTTGCATCATGTGCGGCGCTTGTGTCGAATGGTGCACCGTAAGCTTTCCCGACCCACGATTGTAATCCGCAAGGATCGAGCGCGGCTCAAGCGTCACACCAGTATGGCGCCCCGTATGAAATATTGCCTCAACAATCTTGTGTGCGCTCTTGAACGCCTCATCGATATTGCCGCTCTCGTTGACCCGCTGAAACACCAAGTTGTCGCCCAACTCTTTGTGAATCACCGGCGTCGCTGCATCAAGCGACGTTTCCATGTCCACAACAGGCGGTAACGGCCTATACCTGATATCAACATGCGCGATGGCATCTTCGGCTTGAGCACGACTCTCCGCCACCACGGCAACGACCGCTTCGCCCATCCAAGTCGCGGTCGTCAGCGGCAACGGATACTGCGGCGCCGATTTCATCCCCTTTAAATGGGCCAACACTGCTACCCACGGATCGCAATGCGCGGCCAGATCAATCCCAGTAAACACGCGTAAAACACCCGGCCGCTTCAATGCCGCAGCAACATCGATCGACGCAATCTCAGCGTGAGCATGAGGCGAGCGCACAAACGCGACATGCGCCATACGCGGCAGCACAATATCGTCGACATATTGCCCACGGCCCTGAACCAATTTTGCAATGTTCGGACGAGGAACTGATTTACCGATATAGGAGTTCGGCAAGTCAATATTTCGCGGCCTCTGCATATCACCCATCTCAACCTCAGCCCCTAAAAACCCGCGCCTTGGCCACAGCCTCAACTGCATCAACTATGGCCTGATAACCGGTGCAGCGGCAGTAATTCCCAGAAATGGCCTCGCGGATTTCGTCTCGCTTCGGCTTCCGTGCGTGAGCCAATAAATCAGCGGCGGCCATCAACATCCCAGGCGTACAAAACCCGCACTGCGCCGCGTTACGCGCAACGAACGCATCTTGCAGATCTCGAATTTCGCCACTGTCTGACACACCTTCTATGGTCTCAACCACAGCCCCATCGAGCGAGGCCGCCAGCACGAGACATCCCCGTACAATCACACCATCGACCCGCAACGTACAAGCGCCACAGACGCCATGTTCGCATCCCGCATGCGACCCCATAAGCCCGAGATCAAGACGCAAAAAATCAATCAAATGCGTACGCGCCTCGACTCGCCGCGCGACCGTCTCGCCATTGACTGTCAAAGCAATATCAATCGCAGTGTTCATGCACGCGCTACCTTATCCTGGGTCAATATCTGCGCGACGGCGCGCGCCAGCAGCGTTCGTGCTAATTGCCGCTTTAGTGCTGGTCCACCATGTTGATCACCGGGCGGATCAAGATCGCGATCCAGCGCCGTTTGCGCCAATTCAACCGTTGCAGCGTCCGCACGCTTTCCATCGAGCGCCGTACCTGCTCCAGACGCAAGCACAGGCCGATCATCAACGCCAAAAAATACAACACGTGGCGCATGCAGCACCAGGCCATCAACCCGCGCCCACAGCGCCACCCCCGCCATGGCGTAGTCACCTGACCGACGCGCAATCTCCATCAGCACAGAACGCTCATCAGTTCGCACCACCGGGAATTCAACGGCAATGATGATCTCATCAGGTTCCAGCGCTGTCACAAACAAGCCTACGAAAAACGCGCTGGCTCTAATTCGGCGCTCACCGCGAGACGACCCAGCAATAATAGTCGCATCAAGCGCCACACAACACGCAGGTAGCTCCGCCGCGGGATCCGCAAAAGCCAATGCACCACCAATTGTTCCGCGATTTCGTATTGCCGTATGGGCAATATACGGCACTGCGTCATTCAACAGCGGCACATGTGCCTGGATCAATGAATCACGCCCCAACATTGTGTGCGTTGTGCCTGCTCCAACTCGGACAAAATCATCCTGCCGCGTTATACCTGCCAACTCAGACAATCGCGAAATATCAATCAATAGCGATGGCTCTGACAATCTAAATGCCAGCGTCGCCAGCAGACTTTGCCCGCCCGCCAGGACTTTGCTGCCCTCGCCATATTCGGCGAGGAGTCTAAACGCATGATCCATCGAATTGGCACGCACGTACCCGAACGGTGGAGCCTTCATGAGGCAACCTCAAACACTAAAACACTGAAGTAACGCATCACGACTGCACACCCGCGATCTTTGAAGGGTCCGCACCGACGCGACCACTCAAGCGATCCGCCTCGCTTTCAACCGAAAGCGCAAAATCGAACTTGATGCTCCGGGCGTTAGGCACCGGACACGCCGGAGCATTTTCCTCAATTGCCACCACCAAATCACCATGCGCGCCAAAAACGACATCATCGGTCAGATGATCGTCGTCCGCCAGGTAAAGCGCCGTCACCATCTCCCGATACCCGACTGCAGAAATCAAAAAGTGGATATGAGCCGGCCGCATGCCATGCCGGTTCTGTGCCTTGATCATGTCACCAACCGGTCCGTCCATCGGAATGTAATAACCCAATGGCCGCACCGCACGGATCAGATAATCTCCATTAGCGTCGGTTTGAAACACGCCACGACAATCCATCGTGGTCTCGTCGACTTGCATATCATAGCGACCGTCCGTCGCCGTTTGCCAGACGCCCACTTGCGCATACGCCAACGGTTCCCCCCGCTTATTCGTCACGCGCCCGTAAAGCACAATTTCCTGCGACGCGTCACGTTTTGCGATTTGCTCACCAGCTTTCATAGCCGGCGCGTCTTCCCTAAAAAACGGTCCTAGCAAACTGGTCTGCGTAGCCTCTTCAACCGCCGTCTTGTCGTGCATCGTATTGACCAGCGTCGACAACCCTAACGTGTCAGACAGCAAGATCACTTCCTGCCGCGCTGGCGAGCTCATCTGCCCAACCCGTGTCACGAACTCGATACCCTTAATCCATTCGCTCGGCGTCAAATTCACCTCCCGCGCGAACGCATGCAAGTGCTTCACCGCCGCCGCCATGATTGTCTTCAGTCGCGGATTGCTTGTCGCCGCCATCTGTTCAAGCACTGCCGTCGTGATTGTCTCAGACGTATACTCAATCTTGACCTCCCCACCAGAATTGCCAACCAAAGCACCATCAGACGATGCAGTCGCGCCGTCTCGCTTGCCAAACAACTGATTAAAAAGTGAGGTCATTGTTCCATTCCCAAATCGGCTACAAAGCGACACCATCGTGCCGCGCCGATATGCAACATGGCAAGCTTTTTGACTCGAATACCAACTTGTGTGCGCTGCACTCTCACTTCGCTCCATCCGTCTTGAACAACCTGCATGCAAAAATGTGTGATCTGAAGTCTTCGTCTTCAGCTAGAACATATCAGCAGTCGAAATCATGGAGCGCATAGTTATGCCACCTATCCAGCTCTTGCCAACAACGGTCGTCGGCAGCTACCCTCAACCGGATTGGTTAGTTGATCGCGCTATGCTGTCAAAGGTTGTGCCACGCATCCGCATGAGCGAGATGTGGCGCGTACCCGAGCCCCACCTCGAGCAAGCCCAAGACGACGCTACGATATTAGCCATTCGCGCCATGGAACAGGCAGGGATCGACATCATTACCGACGGAGAAATGCGCCGCGAAAGCTACTCAAATCGCTTCGCAACTGAATTGGACGGCATCACCATCGACCCACCGGGCTTTGTTCAAGGACGTACCGGTCGCACACCCGTCCCCCGCGTTGTTAGAGCCATTAAACGTACCCATGCCGTCGAAGTGCGCGACATGCAATTCCTGCGCGCCAACACCACTCGTACTGCAAAAATCACGCTTCCCGGCCCGTTCACGATGAGCCAACAGGCGCAAGACGAATATTATAAAGACGACGAAGCGATGGCTATGGCCATGGCCGACGCCGTCAATGCAGAAGCCCATGATCTCGTCAAAGCGGGCGCCGACGTCATACAATTGGACGAACCTTGGGTCCGAAACAACCCCGAAGCCGCCAAGCGCTTCGCTGTCAAAGCTATCAACCGCGCGCTTGCTGGACTGACGATCCCAACCGTCGTCCACATTTGCTTTGGTTACGCAGCGGTTGTCCCTGGCAGTGCCAAACAATCCGGCTACCCTTTCCTATCGGAACTCGTCGATTGCACAGCCGAAACGCTATCAATTGAAACAGCACAACCCAAGTTAGACTTGGCGTTTTTGCGCGACTTAAGCCCTAAAAAGATCATGCTTGGCGTGCTCGATCTTGGCGATCAAACGATCGAAACTGCCGACACCGTCGCAGAGCGCATTCGTGCTGGCTTGAAGTACCTGTCACCGGAGAGGCTCATTCCTGCCCCCGATTGCGGTATGAAATATCTCCCGCGTGATGTCGCCTTCGGCAAGCTCAAAGCGCTGAGTGCAGGTGCAGCAATTGTCCGTCGTGAACTTACGTGATGTCCATCTCGTAACGCCGATCTCATAATACTACGCAGCAGAAAATATAATTGCCCCTGCGCCATCCTTGCCAGAGCACTGCCCGTCCACTAGCGTCGGCCTACGTATCCAAGACTTACTAAGTATCCAAGACTTACCAAGAGCCTCACTCAATGAGGTCATCAAAAAGTAGAAACAGTTCGGGAGGACGAATTTATGAAACGCAGGCAACTACTGTCCGCTGCTGCCATGATCGCTACAGCAATGACTTCCGGCATGCTCAGCGTTGGGCCCACTGCGGCACAGCAACCGCCCATAAAAATTGGCATGAGCATGGCGGCCACAGGCGGACTCGCTGGCGGTGGCAAATCCTCACTCATTGGCATCGAAGTCTGGCGTGACGACATCAACGCCAAGGGCGGATTGCTGGGCCGCAAAGTCGAACTCGTCGTCTATGACGACAAATCAAGCGCCGCCGAGACTCCAGCAATTTATTCCAA
>JABFRJ010000310.1 GCA_013141255.1 Hyphomicrobiaceae bacterium | reverse complement strand
GATAAAAGAAGGTTTGCAGTAACATGCAGCAACTTATGGCCGCAGCATTGTTTTTGCCGGCCGTGGCGTCGCGCCAGCTTGATGCCAATAAATAAGCGAAAGCTGCGACAATCAGTATTGCGCCGGGGAAGCCTACGTCATTGGCGAGCCATACATAGAGTGTCGACCAGTGGTGTTCGTCACTCCAGTTATGGTCTCTGAGACGGTATGTGTAGCTGTGCTCGTAGAGCGCTTTATCGCCAGTTATTGCCTCATAGACGCGGACTAAGGGGGGGGAGTGGCCAAAGCCCAATGTCGAGTTGAAGTCACTGTTGAGGGCTAAACTTAAGCCGTAGTACCCTTGGGAAATGTAGGCAGTGACCATTGCAATAGCAAAGCGGCCCTTTGTATCGAAGGATTGTGAGGCTGCATGATTGGGGTCGGCACAAATCTTCGTAACGCCGATGCATATGTTGCCAATATTGCCACCAAAGCGCTCCGCCTTGCGGGTCACGAAGGTATTGAAAAGTGCTGCGACGATTATTAGCGCAACGCCTGCGAAAGCAATGCTGATTGGCGATACCAAGTATGCCGAGAGCTTTTTTCGGTTCGACTGCAAATAGCGGATGGCTGCGATCAACATCGATGCTGCGAATAGAAATGCAAGGTCAAATGTACCCTGATCGGTTCCGCGCAGTAGCGAGAAAATCAATGCGGAACAGACGGTGGCGGGTAGAAGTAAGCGCTCCCAAAACTTGAGCTCATGCCATGTCAAGACGGCGAGAGGTATGATTGGATATATGAGCCATTGTGTCAGGACGCGCGCGGTAATTACGATGCCGCGACTGCCGCTCGTGTCTTTTAATCTCTGTTGGAATTCGTTGTAGGCGAGGCCTTGATCGGCAATGGCGGAGAATACGTTCCATGGCATTTTTCCGGTGTAAACATAGGCGGACGGAAAAAGCATCACGCAACTGGTAACGGCGCCTATTACGTAGATCTGCCGCAAATAGGGGAACGACGTTGCACGCGGTTCTTTGCGCGCGCCTAAAACGTATCCGCAGCCAATCGAGAGACACGCGGCGGTGATGAAGGTTGTTAGGGTTTCTGAGTTTGATATCGGCCATTCAAATGGTCCCAGCAGGAAGAATGCAGCTGAGATTGTCAGGTGGGTGAGGACTAGAAGTATGGGAAGGAACTTGTAATCAAAGCTTTGTCGCTTCACGCCTTTATCTCCGGTGCTGTGGCTGAGGCGAGGACGCGTTGAGCGGCGTGTTGAACATCGAAGACATGTTCAAGGCATTGGCGGGCAGCGTTTTGGTAGACTTCTACCCCGCGGGGATCATTGACAACTTTGACTGCAGCCGCAACAAGCGCGGCGGGCTCGCCGGCGAAACAGGCTACTCCGATGGAATTTGTCTCGACGAACGTCCCAAAATCAGTCGACTCCTCAACGGAGGCGATGACTGGCAATCCTGCACGTAAGTAATCAATGGTTTTTGATGGGAATGTGGGCACATCAACATTTCTGACCGTGCAGACAAGGCCGGCGTCGCATGCCCCAATCAGATCCACATAATCTTGCCTTGGGATGCGATCGCGATAGATGATTGTGCCGGCGGCGGTTAGCGGGTGGTCTTTGATTAAATGGGCTAGGCGGCCATCGCCGATAACTAAGAAGGCCAGATTGGGTGCGGTTGTACGAGCGATTTCTGCCGCGGCGATGATGTCTTCGAGGCCGCGTCCCTCTGATAATGTTCCTCCAAAGACGACTATTTTTCTGTCGGTTGGCAATTTGAATTGCGTGCGCGCGGATAGTTTGTCGTGGACGAGCCTTTGGTTGGCCGGCCCCCAGATTGGAAGGATCTCGACTCTTTGGGACGGCTTTATGCGGTAGTGGGTGCGTAGGTACTCGGCGTTTCGTAGTGTCATGCACCCGATCACGTCAAATTTGCGCAGCATTCGATTTTCGATGGCCAGTGCGAGTTTGAAAACAAGTGGATTGTTTATCAGCCCGATGTTGAGGTGATGAAAAGGAAAGAAGTCCCACATGATGAAGTAGCTTGCTTTGCAGCGACGAGGCAGCAAGTAGCTCAATAGACTCATCGTAATGGCGGCTGGTGAGTATGCAATAAAGAGGTCGTAGCGTTCGTTGCGAAGATGTTTTTTCATTGCCTGTCGCGCGGACCAAGATGACAACAGCCATTTGGTACTTAGGCGTCCGAAGCGCCCACCGAAATTCATTGCGACGGGTGGAAGCACTAATACGTCTATTCCCGGTGCTGCGGTTTGGACGCGGGCGACTGTGTTTTCTTTCGCAGACCAGTCGATGAAAACGACTTGCACTTGGTGTCCAAGCGCCGCCAGCGACGTGGCCAAGTCATTCGGTAACTTCTCGTCGCCGGACGTGAGTGAGTACCACGTGGTCAACATCAGTACATTCATGGGAGTTTACTCATGGGGATCACACTCTCATGCGCCAGTTGCAGACGCTCAGTGTTGCTGCGAGTATGACACAGGCTGTTGCGTGGGCGTAAACGGGGGCTTCGGTATTCAGGTTGCCCACGATTGCGAAGTAGACGCCGACAAAAAGTATAGATTGCCAAATCTCCGCCGCAGGTTGAATCCATAGTCGACCGGTGGACATGATGTTGTAAACGAGCAGCCAACTCAGGATTTTGGCGAAATCGGCACCTAGCTGCAGCGGAATTTGACTTGAAGCGGCGAGAAACTCCTGTGAATAAGCGATTGTCAGCACCTGTGAGCGCAGCAGATATAGGGAGATCGCTCCGAGCGTATAGAGCGCGAGGAGGGCAAGGCCGATGTGCGTAAGTACGGCATGTCGTCCTGCCGCATCGGATTGTTGGACGAGCTTGGGGAAGACAAAGTTGGTAATCATAACGCCAAAGATCTGCATGTAAGCGTCTGATAGGCGAGCAACTGATTGCCATAACCCAACGGCGATCCAATCAATCCTTTGGGCCAAGTCTGCACGCACGATTAAATTGGCGATTGGCAAGGCTACCATTGCCATCAGCATATATGCGGCCGCATGGAGAAGCTTCGCTCGGCGTTGAGCATCAAAATCTCTGAGATGCGTCAGCCCCGCGAGGCATGCAGCACGGAGTTGAAATATTCCAACTAACGGAATTGCCATGGGCGCAATTGCTACTGCCCAGAATGTTGATGTTGTGTCGGCGTATAGGGCTGCACTTACTACAAGGGTCGCCCAAACCAATGTGCCGATGATATTCGCTGAGGCGAAGGCCCGAACATTGCCGATGCCGCTGGCGTAAGCGATTATGTTGTTGCCAATTCCTACCGCGATTTGCGCAAGAACTATGCCGATCATTATTGATGAGGGTGCTCGAACCCCAAACAGAGCTGTTGGAGCTACCAGATAAATTGTCAAGCCAATTGCAGCAAGTATGACGGAAGAGGCTAAAGCGATTTCAATGGATGAGGCTAGCCATTTTGTGCGCGTATCTTCGCTTTCAATTTGCCCGACCTGCAGCATCAGGCCTGCTCCGATGCCACCACCTGCAACGACATAGAATATGGTTGCCGCGCCCATGATTTGGGTGATTGTCCCAAAGTCTGCTGGGCCCAACATGACGGAGAGTACCTTGACGACTGCTAGGCCGCACGCAAGTCGGCACAATGATACAGCTATCAGGAGCGCCAGGTTCTTAATGTCGGACGACACTGCTGATCGGGCCTTCGTTTGCCTAAAGGGAGATGTGCCAAGATATGGCGGCAACATTGTTGTGGATATGCAGCCTGTAGAGAGCTATTGCAATGCATTTCACGGGAATACGCAGGCTAGACCTTTGGCAAATGGCAAATCTGCCTCATGACGGATGCGCGACTATGGAGGTTCTGTAGTTTGATGTGGGTTCTATATTTGTGCTTCTGATGTTTTCACGCGGCGTGTCGACTTGAATTATTTGACGTGCTCGTGCAAAGGAGGAGCGGCCTGCGTTCTTTGGTCGGAATTTGTTAGCTCTCGATAGGCTCAATTTACGCAAACTGCTGCTAAAGGTCGTGCGCAGATGTCAATTCAAACAAAGGCGTCCAATATTGATTGGGCTCAGATCAAACAACGCTTGGCGACGATTGAGGCGGCGCCCACTTCCCGGATTGTTAGAACACTGAAAGCACCAATTAAGACTGGCACAATTGTCGGTTTGCGGAAGCTGGGGCAGTCAAGAGCGGTTTCTATGCCTCTGATTTGGGGGGACAGGTTTCTTGGTCATGTGCCTGAGGCTGTCTCGTCAGTGATTTGGAGGCAGGGCGTTTTTGAGCCCACAACAACGCGTTACGTTATTGATACATTGAAGCCTGACGATGTGTTTGTCGATATTGGTGCACACTTTGGCTATTTTACGTTGCTAGCGTCACGTTTAGTCGGGCCGTCTGGAAAGGTTGTCGCGATTGAGGCGATGACGTCCACATTTGAGCAGCTCTCTAAGAATGTGCGGCACAATGGTTTGGAAAATGTTGAAGTGCACAATGCTGCTGCGTATTCGGAAGCCACAACGCTGACATTCAAAGACTTTGGTTTGGTTCATTCATCGCTGAATACTGCGTTTGAAGTTCGCGGTGTGCTCGAAGGAAAGACGGCCAAATTTGTTTCTGTTGATGTTCAGGCCCGTCGTGCGGACGACATACTAGCGCCGTTGCAGAACAGACGTGTCGCTCTCATTAAGATCGACGCTGAATCCAGCGAAGAATTCGTATTGCAGGGATTGAGCGGGACGCTCGGACGATCTCGGCCTGATGTACTGTTGGAGTTGGGGGGGGCACAAGCTGATGACCTTGCGCGCATCGAGAGCATTGTCAAATTGCTGTTTGCGCAGGGGCATCATAGTTTTCGTTTGACTGACGGTCGACTTGTTCCAGTCGTGATTGACAGCCAAGTGCCTTATGACAATTACATTTTTAGACACCCTGATCGGGTGTAATTGAGCGATTATTGGGCTCGTCAGTGTTTTTGAACAGCAGCGTTGGATGCTGGGTTGGTGGCCCCCGATAGTTTTGGGGGCGGAGGCAAGTTTTTTTGTGTGCGTTTGGCGAGTGTGACAAGTCGCGCGTCACACTTTCTTTGTCTGACGCGCATTTAGAGCGGTGGTACTGCTTGGCTCGCTGAACGGTTTGGCCGGATTTAGGTGGTCGGTTTACACTGACTGGATTGTGAGGGCGCTCGTATCATCAATGTGATGTGAAAAATACATTCCAGCAATCTGCGTCTCTTGGGTTTGCGACCGGCTCAAAGGCGCCCGAGCGATAGATCGTTGCCTTGTATCCGAGCGGGATGAGGATTTCGTAGATATCTTCGAGCTTGTGGTTGAAACGCTTCAGTTGGGCGTCGACGATTTCGATCATCAATGTTCTGGGGCGTCGCGCTGGATCTTGCAGTAAATCTCTAGCGCTTTTGAGCACGCTGACTTCACCACCTTCAACGTCGATTTTTACGACATCAAAGCGTTTTATGCCGGCTCGGTTCGCGAACTCATCAAGCCTGACGGTTTTTACGCCGTCACCACCGCTGGATAGAGTGAAGTATGCACACGGAGCGCCGCCTTCGGGGATATTTGCGACTGCTGTTGCGTCGCTTGTCTCGGAGACAACCATTGGATGGACGACGACGTTTTTTAATCCGTTTAGAGTGGCATTCAGTGCGGCGACTGGATGCAAATGCGGCATGGGTTCGAAAGATATCACGCGGCCGCTTGGGCCGGTGAATGTGGCGAGGTTGATGGTCAGGTAGCCGATATTGGCGCCGACATCGGCAATGATGTCGCCCGTCCGCACAACTGCTTTGAGGGCTGCAATGTCTTCTGCTTCGTAAGCGCGCGCCAGATAGAGGCGCCTGCCGATGGCATCGTTAATCCAGCATAAGACTTGGAACTGACCTACTTTGACTTGCTTTAGCGTGGCTTGTGTTGGCAGAAACCAGCGCATTGATGACATCATTGAACGCAAAGCTTGGCGAGCGATGCTGGCTTTGCGTTTGGCGTTTTCGGGGGGCATTGGCTCTGACGTATTTGAGGAGGGCATTTAGATACCTTTTTTGATGTTTGTTGCGCTGTGATTGTGGACCACACGAGAGCAGTTCGACCATTTTACGCTCGACTTTGCGTGCAAGGTCGCGCGGAGTTTCTGTCTTAGGTTTTAGCCCAGACGACGCGGCGGACGTAGTCGACGTAGCTGATGATTATGCGGACCATTTTGTCAGAGACGTTTGGCATCGAATAGTCTTCGACTTGACGGAGGAGGCGGTGATCGCCGCGCGGCTGAGTTTTGAGGATCTCGATGGCTTGCAGATTGCGCTCGACGTTGAAGCCGGTGAGCATGACTGAGGCCTCTTCGAAGCCCTCGGGGCGTTCGTGGGCTTGGCGGATGTTGAGGGCGGGGAAGTTGAGTATCGATGAC
>JABFRJ010000044.1 GCA_013141255.1 Hyphomicrobiaceae bacterium | reverse complement strand
GATTAAACCTGCCAGGATGTTGCGACCAAGATGATCGGTGCCGAGCGGGACGGATTTGTCTGTCCAGGGCGCTGTGAACGGTGCGCCTACGATGTCAAACGGATCGACGGCATAGACGATGCGGCCGACGATGGTCAACAGCAGCACAGCTGACAACAGGATGACACCGAGCACGGCGGCGCGATTGCGCAAGAACATGTGCAGCGCTTCGCGTGTCGGGCTCGATGCTACAACGTCGCTTTCAGGACGGGTTGCCGTGTTGGTCATGCCGACTGCCGCCCGGTCTTGATTCGGGGATCGGCCCAGGCGTAGCAAAGGTCTGTCACGACATTGGCGATCACGACCATGATGGCGGCAAAGAACAACAGGCCGAGTATGGTCGGGTAATCGCGCCGCAGAATCGAGTCGTAGGCGAGCGTGCCGAGGCCGGGCCAATTGAACACCGCCTCGACCAACACGGCGCCTGACAACAACTGGCCGAAGTGCAAGCCAGTAACGGTGATGACTGGCAGGATGGCGTTACGCAGTGCGTGTTTAAAGACGACGTTTGTTTCAGACACGCCTTTGGCGCGCGCGGTGCGAACAAAGTCGGAGCCGAGCACTTCGAGCATGCTGGCGCGCGCAAGTCGGCTGTATTGTGCGATATAAATGATCGATAGCGTCAACGCTGGCAGCACCAGATGGTGGGCAATGTCGAGTGCCACCGTAAAAGCGTTACCTTGCAGCGCCAGATTGCGCATGCCCTGCACGGGAAAGATCGGCAGATACGAAGCGAACAGGATGACAAGCAGTAGTCCGGTCCAGAACACAGGGGCTGCATAGCCGATTAGTGAAAACACGGTTACGACCGTGCTGAAAACACCGTCCGGTCTGCGTGACGAGAGAACGCCAAGGACGGTGCCGGCCACCAGCGAGACGACAGTCGCCGTGGCAATCAGCAGGATCGTCGGACCAGCCCGGCTTAGAAAAAGATCGAGCACCGGCGAGTTGTAGTAAAAGGACCGGCCGAGATCGCCCTGCGCAGCCTTTAAAAGATAAATTCCGAGCTGCTCCAAAAGCGGTCGATCGAGACCATAACTGGCCCGTATCTCTCGAACAAACTGCTCACTGGCGCCGCCCATTTCTCCGATAAGAAATTGGACGGGATCGCCGGGTGCCAAACGGATCAGAAAAAAGTTCAATACCAGCACTGCCACGAGCAACCCAATGCCATAGGCGAGCCGCTCGGCAACGATGCTCACAATACGCATGGGGTTCCTTTACACCGGGCTCGCACGCGAACTCACTTCTTGTCGAAGTACATTTCATCCCACGGATTGAGCGAGCCCCATGGCCCCTTCGGAACACCACGCACATATTTGTGCTGGGCGGTCGTGTACTGCATGTGCGTCAGGTAAACGAGAGCCTGCTCTTCTGCCAGAATTTGCTGAAACTCGACGTACTGCTTTTTCCGTTCGGACAGATCGACCTCGGCAGCGGTCTTGTCCATCAGCGCGTCGACGCGGTCATTGCAATAGCCTTGCGTGTTGGTCCAGATCTGATTGCGTATGTTCTTGCACGAGAAGAGACGGTGCACGCCGATTACTGGATCGGGGTAATTAAAAATCGCATTCATCGACGCGTCGTAGTCGAAGCTCGACACGCGTTGGCTCCACGTTGCGAAATCCGGAGCCTTACGCAACGTTACCTCGATGCCAATTTTCTTGAACTGCGGACGCAGGTATTCAGCAATCACACCCAAATGTGTCGGCAGCCAGTTCGGCACTTCCAGCTGCATCTTGAAGCGGACGCCGTTCGCGTCCGGCTTCAAGCCAGCCTCATCGAGCAAGGCGTTAGCCTTATCGACGCCACCGGTGAATTTCGGCACATTGTCGGTGAAGAACGGGTTGGTCACATGCAGGATGCTGTGCGCAGCCTTTGGTGAGTCCATGAACAGCGATTTCACAATAAACTCTTTATCGATGGCATGCGCGATGGCTTGGCGAACCTTGATGTTTTTGAACGGCTCTCGGCGCAGGTTGAGCTCGAGATAATTGATGTGACCCACTGCCTCGTACCCATCTTCGGTCAAGTGCAGCTTCTCGTTCTTGCGTAAACGGAGTACATCGCGCTCGGTGAAGCTGGAATACGGCACGTAGTCAAGTTCGCCCTTTTCGAATGAGATCACGCGCGAGGCGATATCCTTTTGCGTTCCCAAAATAAGTCGATCAAGATAGGGACGCCCCTTGCGAACAAAGCCGTCGAACCGCTCAAGGATGAGATGCTGCCCCTGCACGTGCTCAACCACTTTGAATGGGCCGGACCCAACCACGTTCTGCATGTTGCGCGGGTGCGTCTTGATATCCTGGCCGTCATCGTAAATGTGCTTTGGGAGCACCGGCATCAAAAACGGCTGTAGCGCCTGCATCAAATGCGGCGTCGGGCGCGTGAGACGAATGACGACGGTCAATGGGTCCGGTGTGTCGACGCCCTCCATCGTGCCGAGCATAATCGGCCCGAACGGATGGTTTTTTTGGACGATAGCGAGGGAGTACGCGACGTCCGCCGATGTGACGGGCTTGCCGTCATGGAATGTCGCGCCAGCCACAAGTTTAAAGGTGACGCTTTTCTGGTCGCTGGCAATTGTCCAGCTCTCGGCGAGGTACGGCTTGGGCTCGAAGTTGTCGCCGATCTGGATAAGGCCTGCAAAAATCTGCGAGCCCGGCATGGCTGTAGCCGCGCCAGATTGGACAGCAGGATTAAGTGTGCGGTAGCCGCCTTCCATTGTCCTGAGAATGCCGCCTCGAACGGGCGCATCTTGCGCCATCGTGTCAAGAGGAACTCCAAGAATTGAGAGTGCCATTGCCGTCACGACCACGATGCGCATACGCATAGATACTCTCCACTTCCAGGTCGCTGGTAGGACGGCGCAGACAAAACGACGACCGTCGTTGTGATTGCGATTGAAGTCTTCTTCAAAATAATGAAAAATGCAAACATATTTTCACGATGATAGTCTGATTGTTCAGAACCATCAGGAAAGCCGATATACGATGGATGTTAAGCAGAGCGTTGCTGGTCGCCCACGCAAAGCGCGTGCGACGGCACTCGGACTACCGGTCGGCGAGATGATCCGTGACTTGCGGACAGCGCGCGGGGTGACGATTGCCGAACTGGCGGAGAAGATCGGACGGTCTGTTGGCTACATCAGTCAGGTTGAGCGGGAGCAATCCGGCATTACCATCGGCACGCTGCAACAGATTGCTGACGCTCTGTCGGTCGGCATCAACTGGTTCTTTCAGGGCCAGGCCAACGCACCACCTGACGAGCGTGATATCATCGTGCGCAAAGGCAACCGGCGCATTCTTGACCTTAGCGCCAAGGGCGTGGTGCAGGAACTCCTATCGCCGACCTTGACCGGTCAGATCGAACTGATGATCACGACCTTCCAACCGGTGAGTAGAACCGGTCGCGGCGGCCGCATGCGCAAGTCGGAAGAGGCCGGCGTGCTACTCACCGGGAGTCTCGATTTACATGTCGATGGCAAATGCTTCCACTTGACGGCAGGCGACAGTTATTCGCTACGGCACAAAGGCCGTCATCGCTTTGAGAACCGGGGCAAGGTGCCGGCTGTCCTCGTATGTGTCGTCACGCCACCAAGCGCCTATTGAACAGTGCCGCATCCAGCCCCGAGAGTTCGATATGACCAAAATTACAGTCTACACAGCGAAGTGCATTCGAACGATGAACCCGTCGTTGCCGATTGCGACAGCAGTCGCTGTGCGCGGCGATCAGATTATTGAAGTTGGCACGATGGAAACGATGCGGCCATGGCTCGAGGCGCATCCGCATCGGATCGACACGACATTCAAGGATCATGTGATTCTACCCGGCTTTATCGATCCACACCTGCATCCGTCGCTGGCGGCGATTCTTCTTCCCTGCCACTTCATCACGGCGATGGAATGGAAGCTGCCGGATCGCGTTTGCGCACCGGTGCATGGCCACAACGCCTATATCGACCGCTTGAAAGAGATCGAAGAAAGCCTTTCTGATCCGAGCGAGCCGCTCATTACCTGGGGCTATCACTCTATCTGGCATGGCGAGATTGATCGCAATGTCATCAATGGTATCTCATCGACCCGGCCGATTATTGTCTGGCAGCGCTCATTCCACGAGCTCTTCGCCAACGATGCAGCCATTGCCTGGATGGGCATTGATCGCGGCGCCATGCAGAAACATCCGCAGATCGAGGCTGACAAAGGCCGCTTCTATGAAACTGGCCTTGCACTCGCGATGGCGGGCATGAAAAAGCTGTTGCTATCTCCTGAGCGGTTCAGACACGGGCTTGAGCTGACCAAGCGCGCAGTCCATTTTGGCGGCCACACGACCATTTGTGATATGGGCATGCCGATGCTCGACATGGACCTGGAGTGGGCGGCGATGCTCGCGGTCATGGATCGAGAAGATACCCCGTTCCGTATCCAATTTGTCGCTCGCGCGGTCGAGCGCGGTGGCGGTCTCGGACGGGAGGCTGAAAATCTGAAGCGTGTGCGCGCGATGCCGAAGCTGAATACGCATCGCTTGCAGTTTCGTAATGGCGTCAAGCTGTTTACGGATGGCGGTTTCTTTGCCGAGCTGATGCAAGTGCAAGCGCCGGGTTTCATCGACGGTCACGACGGCGAGTGGTTGATGCCGCCGGAAGTGTTCGAGGCTCTGGCTCGAATCTATTGGAATGAAGGCTTCCGTGTTCACGTGCATTGCACCGGCGATCTCGGTGTTGAATTGGCGCTCGACGTGCTTGAAAAATTGCAGTTCGAGCGTCCGCGCTTCAATCACCGCTTTACCATCGAACATTTCGGCTTATCGACGCCCGAGCAGGTGCGCCGCATGGCCGACCTTGGCGCTTTGGCTTCCGTCAACGCCTATTATGTGCACGAACTCGGCGACGCCTATTGGAAGCGCAGCATCGGCCATGAGCGCGCGTCCCAGATGGCCCGCCTTGGTACACTTGCGCGACACAACGTTCCTACAGCGCTGCATACAGATTTCACGATGGCGCCTGCACGGCCACTGACCTCGGCATGGGTCGCCGTCAATCGGCTGAGCGAGTCGGGCGCCGTCATGGCGCCCGAAGAGCGCCTGACCGTGGATCAAGCGCTCCGGGCAATCACTATTGATGCGGCCTATGTCATCGGTATGGAGCATGAAATCGGCAGCATCCGTGCTGGTAAGAAGGCTGACTTCACCGTGCTTGAAGCCGATCCTTATGAAGTGCCAGCCCTGGACCTTAAAGACATTCCGATCTGGGGGACGGTGTTCGAAGGACGGCTCGCACCAATTATTAGCAAGAGCGCCTGACCATGGGCATACCGGTGACGGTCATCGGCGGCTACCTTGGCGCTGGCAAGACCACCCTCATCAATCACGTCCTGACTGCGAGCCACGGCCTCCGCATCGCCGTTCTGGTCAATGACTTCGGTTCAGTCAATATCGATGCCAGCTTGATCGCCGATGCCGCTGACGACACGATCAGTCTAACGAATGGTTGTGTCTGCTGCTCGATTCATGACGATCTAGGCTCAGCCCTCGATCTGCAAACGCGGCGCGCGGCGCCGCCGGACCACATCGTCATAGAGACCAGTGGCGTTGCCGAACCTAAGCGCATCCTTACTTATGCGACCGCGTGGCCCGGCATCCGCCTTGATGCAATCGTGACGTTGGTGGATGCGGAGACAATACGGGCGCGTGCCGATGACAAGTTCGTCGGGCGTGTGGTGCGACGCCAGTTGGCTGCTGCGGATTTTCTTGTGGTCAATAAGCAGGACCTTGTGACGGATGCCGATCGTCACGACCTCTCGCAATGGCTGTCCGACCAAGCGCCAATGGCGCGACCGATCCACGCTACGCATGCGAATGTCGATCCGGCAGTACTTTTTGAAACAGCGCGACTTCCGAAGCGAAGCCTCGCCATTAAGGGCATTGGTGACGGTCAACACGGTGCGACGTTCGTCTCTGTCAAAATCGAGCTACCTTCCCCGATTGACATGGATGCACTCGCGGATGTCCTCAGTCAGCTGCCAGGCACAATCCACCGGGTAAAAGGATTCGTCCGCGATCGTGTAACCGGTCAAAGGATGCTCGTTCAGCGCGTCGCCAACCGTCAATCTATTACAGTGAACGCTGATTTGGCTTTCAAGAACGTTAGCAGCACACTCGTCGCCATTGGCACGTCCGATCCAGATCTCCGGGCTATCGAATGCGCATTATCCGCGCTGCCGCGTTTTGCATAGTGGCTGCAACGACGTTTGAACTTTGAAGGGTGACACATGGCACAAGATCGGCGCGATGCTATCGGCGCAGGCACGCTACCCGCGAAGACCCGCGTCATCATCATTGGCGGCGGCGTTGCCGGTTGCTCGGTCGCCTACCACCTCGGCAAGCTTGGCTGGACAGACATCGTGTTGTTGGAGCGCAAGCA
>JABFRJ010000562.1 GCA_013141255.1 Hyphomicrobiaceae bacterium | reverse complement strand
CGTCGGGCTATTTTGGCGGTCGTATCGATGCATTTATTCAGCGCATCGTCGACATCTTGCTGTCGTTTCCGATCATCGTGTTGGCCATGGTGGTTGTTGCCGTGCTCGGGCGTCGGCAAGTGGCGGGAGTTGATCTTAATTTGATTGCGGCGATCGCGCTCCCATTCATGCCGAAAATGGCGCGTATCGCTCGGTCCTCGACATTGTCGATTGCCGCGATGCCGTATATCGATGCAGCGCGGGCGGCGGGGTTCAGTCATACACGCATTATCTTGCGACATATATTGCCGAATATTATCGCGCCCTATCTCATTATGCTCACAGCCTTCATCGCGCAGGCCATACTGCTTGAGGCGTCGTTATCATTCCTGGGGCTCGGCGTGACGGAGCCGACGCCAGCTTGGGGGTTGATGTTATCAGGTGGTTCTGCTGATTTTTACCGGGAAGCGCCTTGGATGATTTTATTCCCTGGCTTGGCAATTACACTTGCTGTCTTTGCCTTTAATATGTTTGGCGACAGTCTGCGCGATTGGCTTGATCCCAAAATGAAGGGTTAAGAGTTAAATTTTAAATTCATAAAAATTTAACAATCAGGTGGCATGGTGATTTTTATGAAGGGTCGCGCCCAAGTCGAATGCCAGCACGCTGGCGGTTGATGGAGGCAGCGGCCCTTTATAGGTTTTGGAGCAGATTGGTTGTCGGTTGCTGCCGCCTATATTGAATTCAAATTTCGAGCGTGCGTCTTACTTCGTAAATTTCCATGATCTTTGCGCCCTTGTGCGGACCGTCACAGACGAATTGCCATTTGCCTTGGCTGAAGGTGTCGCAGAGTTTGACGCCTTTAATAAGCACCCAGTGACCTTCTTTGCCTTTATGGATGGCGAGCAGATAGTGAGACCAGGCATTGCGCGGCTTCTGCATCCAGCTCCACACCGATGGGCGGGCCTTCCGCTCCATATGGGTGAAGTCGGCCAATTGCTTCATTGTATAGCCGTAGCGCCATAGCACGGTGCTGACATCGTCGGATGTGGTTCCGCGAATGATGGGTTGTGCGCCTTCAGGGAGCGCGCGGCTGATGCGGATTTCATCTTCCACCTTCGAGAGTGGATAGCCCGTGATCGCTGAGATTACGTAGGGCCCGCAAAAGCCGGCGCGACCAGTGTCGTTGACGACTTCGTTGCGGTCTGACGTGACGCGGGGAATGGAAAGTTGCAACTCGACGGCCATGACACTCTGCTCTGTTTGGGGCCAACATGGTTGATCAAACCTTTCCACGGGACGATTAATGAAACCTTGCTATGCGTTGAGAAGACTGCAACGAAATCTGTGCCATGCGTAAATGATGGGGCCGGAACGTGAGGACACTATGAAGAAGCCGACGCCAGTAACTGATGCCGCAATTGATTCAAGCGAGGGGGATCGTGGGTTTTTGCGTGGATTGCAAAACTACGGCGATCCCGATTTTTCGATCTACATGCGGCGGGCGTTTGCAAAATCGATGGGCTATTCGGGGGACGAGCTGTCTCGGCCTGTGGTCGGTATTGCGTTCACGTATTCGCGGTTTAATCCCTGTCATCGACATTTTCCGGAACTGCTGGACGCGGTGAAGCGGGGGATTGCGGCGGCGGGTGGTTTGGCGATGGAATTTCCGACGATCAGCTTGCATGAGAGTACGCTGGCGCCGAATTCGATGAAATTTCGCAATCTAATGGCTATGGACACGGAGGAGATGATCCGGGCGCAGCCGATGGATTCTGTTGTGATGATGGGCGGATGCGACAAGACGGTGCCTGCACAACTTATGGGGGCAGCGAGTGCAGGCAAACCGGCGATTGAATTGATTGGCGGGCCGCAGATGACGTCGCGGTACCGCGATGACCGGGTTGGCGCCTGCACGGATTGTCGGAAGTTTTGGACCAAGTATCGTGCTGGCGACATGGACGCAACCGAGATCGACGCGGTCGAAGGGCGGTTGGTGACGACGGCCGGCACGTGCGCAGTTATGGGGACCGCGTCGACGATGGCGGCGATCGCTGAAGCACTTGGTATGACGCTGCCAGGGACTGCTGCAATTCCGGCGGTACATGCGGACCGGTTGCGTGCGGCTGAGGCGACAGGCGCGCGTGCGGTGCAATTGGCGCGATCGGCATTGACGCCGGACAAAATTATTACAGCGAAGTCGATTGAAAATGCGACGCGCGTCTTGCTGGCCCTTGGTGGGTCTACCAATGGCGTGATTCACCTTGCGGCGATTGCCGGGCGGTTGGGCTTCAAGCTCGATCTCAAGCGCTTTAATGAACTTAGTGATACGACGCCTGTGCTTGCGGCTGTGAAGCCCGTTGGTAATGAGTTCTACATGGAGGATTTCTTCGCGGCGGGAGGCATCGGTGCCGTGCTGCGGGAACTGAAACCGTTGCTTCATCTGGATTGTATGACTGTGACGGGGGAGACGTTGGGCGAGCGGCTTGCTGGTGAGGAAGGCGCGTATGTAGATCGGCGTGTCATCAAAAGCGCATCTACGCCGCATGAACCCGAGGGCGGGCTGATTGCGTTGTTTGGTTCATTGGCGCCGAATGGTTGTATTTTGAAACGGTCGGCTGCAACGCCGTCACTGTTTGAGACGACCGCACGCGCGGTCGTGTTCTCTTCGCTTGATGACCTTTCTAAGCGATTGGACGATCCGGCTTTGGATGTGACCGAGAATGATATTCTTGTGTTGCAAAACGCGGGACCGAGCTCTGCGGCTGGGATGCCGGAAGCCGGGTTCTTGCCGATCCCCAAAAAGCTATTGCAAAGGGGTGTGAAGGATATGGTGCGTATTTCCGACGCGCGCATGTCCGGCACGGCTTACGGCACGATTGTACTGCATATTGCGCCGGAAGCGGCAGCGGGCGGGCCTTTGGCGCTGGTGCGCGACGGCGATCAGATTCGGTTGTCGGTGAAAGAGCGTCGGCTTGACCTGCTGGTCGATGATCTGGAGTTGGCTAAACGTCGTGCAGCATTACTGCCCACTGCCATTGCTGCTGACGCGCGCGGCTATGATCGGCTCTACAGGGAAAACGTGTTGCAGGCGCCGGAGGGTTGCGATTTTGGATTTTTGCGCCCTAACGCAGATTGATGCGCGGGACCTAATCAGAGTGGGTGAAGCGCTTTGATTCACTGAGCCGACGTGTTGGTCGTCAGATTTTTCCCTGTTCGACGGCGTGACAGGCGACTGACCGATCAGAATTCGGGTTGGTTGGCCTCGGGACTTCTGCTTTGCAACGGTCAAATGCGAGGGGGCAGCGAGGATGAAACGCGCAGCCGGTCGGCGGTGAGATTGGATTGGGTATTTCGCCTTCGATCATCTTGCGGGGGCGGCCGGACATCGCCAAGTCTGGGACTGCGTCAAGCAGCATGCGCGTATAGGGATGACGGGGCGCTTTGAAGAGTTCGGCGCTTGGTGCGATTTCCACGATGCGACCGAGGTACATAACGCCGATGCGGGTCGCCATGTGACGAACGACGGCTAAGTTATGCGAGATGAAGAGGTAGGTGAGGCCAAACTGGTCCTGTAAATCGCGCATCAGATTTAAGATTTGTGCTTGGACTGATACGTCAAGCGCGCTCGTTGGTTCGTCACAAACGAGGAACTCTGGTTTTGACGAAAGCGCGCGTGCGATGCAAATGCGTTGGCGTTGGCCGCCTGAAAACTCGTGCGGGTATTTGCGGCCATCTAACGGATCCAGACCGACGAGGCGGAGTAAGTCGCCGACGCGTTGCTCAATTTCAGCATTGTCTTTGGCTAAGCCAAAGGCGCGAATTGGATCGGAGATAATGCTATCAACGCGCCAACGGGGGTTGAGGCTGGCGTAGGGATCTTGAAAGATCATTTGAATGCGGCGGCGCAGGGGGCCGAGGTCGCCGCCACCCCATATGTTTTGGCCGTCGACAATGACTTCGCCCGACGATGGCGGTAAAAGGCCGACGACCATTTTGGCTACTGTCGATTTGCCTGAGCCCGATTCACCGACAAGCGCCAAGGTTTCCTTGCGTCGGATCGTGAATGACACGTCGGTGACGGCTTTGAGATACTTTTTTTCCTCGCGTTCAATGACGCGATTGAGCCAAGGCTTCGAGACATCGAACTTGCGACTTAAGCCTGTGACTGTGATGATGTCGCCTTCAGCTTGACTCGCGTGGGTTGATTTCGTCTTTGCGCTGGTGTTGCCAGAAGTGGTGTTGCCAATTCTAGGCGATATGGCCGTTGCCTCTTCTTGGGTGACATACGTCATCGGCCGGCCTCTTCATTTGTCTTTGCAATGGTCTGAGTGGCAAGCCAGCACGCGACTTGACTGCCATGGGATGTGAATGGCTCGGGGCGATCTTTGCGGCAACGGTCAAATACGTTGGTGCAGCGAGGGTTGAACGCGCAGCCTTGAGGGATGGCGGTCAATCGCGGCATAGAGCCTTTGATTTGCAGGAGGCGATCACCTGTCGCTTCGAGCGTCGGGATCGAACCCATCAAGCCTTTGGTGTAGGGGTGCTGCGGTCGTTGTACAACGTCGCGCACGGGGCCGATCTCAGCGATGCGACCGGCGTACATTACGGCAACCCGGTCTGCTGTCTCGGCGATGACGCCCATATCGTGTGTAATCAGCATGACTGCAGTGCCGCGCTCACGGCAAAGTTTTTTGATAAGTTGAATGATTTGGGCTTGGATCGATACATCAAGCGCGGTTGTGGGCTCATCTGCGATAATTAACTCTGGCTCGGCCGCTAGAGCGAGCGCGATCACGACGCGCTGACGCATGCCGCCGGAAAACTCGTGGGGGTAGCTGTCGATGCGTTGCTCGGCGCCTTGAATACCTGCTTCTGTCAAGAGTTGAATGGCGCGAATGCGCGCTTCGTCCGCGCCGACGGGAAGGTGCGTTCGAATGGTTTCGACGAGTTGCTGGCCGACGGTGTAGAGCGGGTTTAGCGACGTTAGCGGGTCCTGAAATATCATGCCGATGCGCTTGCCGCGGACCTTGCGCATCTCATCTTGTTTGAGATTGTCGATGCGCTGGCCTTGTAAAATGACTTCGCCACGCGCGATCCGTCCGGGGGGCTCCAACAAGCCGATGACGGCTGTGCCAGTCATGGATTTTCCCGCGCCACTCTCACCGACGACACCAAGGACTTCGCCGGCTGCGATGTCGAATGAGATGTCGTCGACGGCAACTAATGTACCGTGGCGTGTCGGGAATTCGACGCGAAGATTGCGGACGGAGAGTACGGGCGGGGCCATGAGATTCCAGCGTTTAAGGGGAGTGCCTGCCGCGAATTGCGCGGCAGGCAGTGCTGATTACTTCTTTCCGCCGAACATCTTCATGAAGACCTGATTATCCGGGTGAGTGATGATATCTAGGTCTGCTTTCATGGCGAAGGCGAGCGTTTGGTTGTGGATGGGAATGTAGATAGCGTCGCTTTGGACGGTTTTCCAAATGTCAGCGATGGTTGCGTTGCGTTTCGCTAGATCGGTCTCACTGGTCAGGCTTACGATCTTTGCGTCGAGGTCTTTGTTGGAGTAGCGCGTGGCGTTCCAAGTACCGTCCTTGCCTCCGCGTGTTTGATGCAGGAACGAGAAGATGTAGTGACTGTCGTATGTTGGCACACCCCAACCGAGGAGAAAGAAGTCGGTTTCAGGAGGTTCCTTTTGAATTAAGTTGAAGTGTGGGCCTTTGGGCCCCGCGGACAGTTTGACGTTAATGCCGATTTTCGCGAACATCGACACTGAGGCTTGGCAGATGGCCTCGTCATTGATGTAACGATCATTGGGGCAGTTCAAGGTGACAGAGAAGCCGTTGGGGTACCCGGCTTCTGCGAGTAATTTCTTTGCAGCTTCTGGATCGGCTTTTGGTGGCGTGTCGAGTGCTTTGTCGTAACCGTTGACAAACGGGGGCGCGATCATGCCTGCAGGGACGGCTTGGCCGCGCATGACTGCACGTTTGATAGCTTCGCGATCTATCGCTGCAACCAGTGCATTGCGAACGCGTTTGTCGGCGAACGGGTTTTTGCCTTTTACGTCGGACGAGGCGAGCTCGGGGGAGCCAATGTTCATGCCGAAGAAAATGGCGCGATTCTCCGGACCAACCGCCACACGCATGCCAGGGGCTGCTTCCAATCGCTGGATGTCTTGGACTGGAGTATCTTGAACGAAGTCGACTTCTCCGGATAGAAGTGCCGCGACGCGCGTCGCGTCAGATTTAATTGTGAGATAGACGAGTTCAGTAATGCCAAGGGGGTATTTGCCTTTGCCCCAATAGCCATCGAAGGCTTTAAGCACAGTTTTGACGTCTTGTTCGCGGCTCACCAGCTGATAGGGGCCGGTGCCGTTGGCATTACGAACGGCAAAGTTGTCTTTCTTTTCTTTGTAGTCTTGCACTGTGACGGTGTTGTTTTTCTCGGCCCACGCCTTTGACATCATGCGCGTGTTTGTGAGC
>JABFRJ010000263.1 GCA_013141255.1 Hyphomicrobiaceae bacterium | reverse complement strand
CTTTGCGATCCGTTTCCTTGGGCGTGAAAAACGCGGTCTGTTCTTGGGTCGACGAGATGTAATAATACGCTTGTCCACCACCGACGGTCGCTGTGGTCGTTGGCGAGCCGAGGACGCCTGAGACCTGCGATTGGCTCATGCCGGTTTGAACTTGCTGAATATCGGTATCGGAGAGGTGGTGGCCGTGACGCACAACGGTCGGCGCGCAACCTTGCAGAACGATGATCAATGCCGCGACGCCAAGAAGGCGTGCAGCACTCTGCCGTCGTTGATGTGGCCCCATCATTGATATCGCCCTGTCACGTGTGGCTCCAATTCCCTTGGACCGCAGTCCCTATGATCACACAAGCCTCGCGACCAGATGTAATCTATCCCCAAATGCGTCGCGTTCGCGCGCCGCTCGTCCCCAACTAACGCGAATCGGTATTGCGACCCGCGCTCATTCCGGCTAACCGAGGTTTGGGTTGAGCGCAACGCGTGCTCGCCAAACTTGACCGCCTATCCCCCGGTCAATCGACCCCTTTTAGGCTAATTGCGGTCAACTGACCACGGTCGGTCGATCTGGTCCTATCTGCACTTCATGGCGCACCTTCATGCGCAATTTGCGTCGAAAGAGCCGATCATGCTCAAAAAACTACTCGCACGCTGGAAACCGGCTCACCCTGCGTCCGCGAAGCTCTATGGCGCGATTGTGGCCGCAGCTCGGCAAGAGACGCTATATCGAGACTGGGGAGTGCCGGATACCGCCATGGGGCGATTTGAGATGGTGGCGCTGCATGTGGCCGTGATGCAACGACGACTTAAAGAGCTTGGGCCTGAAGGGGAAGAGTTGGCGCGGACGCTAGGCGAAGATTTCATCACCGACATGGACGATTGTATGCGAGAAATCGGCGTTGGCGATCTGACGGTGCCAAAGAAGATCAAAATCGCGGCGGCGGCACTGTTTGACCGCTATAACGACTATGGGGCGGCGCTGACTGCCAATGATGTGGCGCAACTGACGGGGGCTATCGACACCCACGTCAGCGGCAGTGCAAAACCCACCGCTCTTGCCGCTGGTCGCTTGGCCAGTTATGTGATCGCTTTTGATGGAGCTCTTCGGGGCATCGATCGAACGCGGGTCTTAGGTGGTGATATTGGCTTACCGGTTGAGGCGGGCCAATAAATCAAACCAGCAACACAACTGACGCGCCTTCAGTTTGGAATTGCCAGGGTATTCAAATGACCAAGCTACCAAAGGTTGTGCCGCCGAAGATAGTGCCAAAGATTGCACTTGTTAAGTCTGCAGATGAGCGCTTGGCGTCACCGTTAGCGTTGTGGATTATCGACACCGAGAGCCTGCCCGAAAAAGGCAAGCAGATAACGCGTACGGCGTCCGCTGAGGAGTGCAAAGCGCTAGCCGTGGCGCTCGATATTCTGGGGGTAAATACGCTCGCGGCGAAGGCGTACACCATCCGATTAGCGGAGAGCCATTATCGCGTGTCTGGGTCATTCGAGGGCGAAGTGGTGCAGGCGTGTGTCGTTACGCTGGACCCATTGGTCAATAAAGTGTCGGGCAATTTTTCGGCTGAGTTTCGGCCTGAGAGCGAGATTTCAGAGGACAACGGCGTCATTGATATCAACGATGACACTGAAATCGAAGCGCTCGATGGCAATGTCATCAACTTCGGCCGAGTCGTGTTTGAAGAACTGGCTGCCAGCCTCGATCCCTATCCACGCAAGGCAGACGCGGAGTTTACGCCGCCCGCCGACGTTGTCGAGGTTAAACCGCCAAGTCCATTTTCTGTCCTCGCACAATTGAAAAACAAAGAGAAAAAATGAATGTATGCTTGGGCGCTGGACGGATGCTCTCCTGGGCGACGCGTTTCGGTCTCGTGAGAAAATCTGTTGTATCGCGGAGCCGAACGGGTATTTTCTGGCAGTTCGAGCCTTGGCCCCACCTGTGGCCTAAACCAGATGCGGCCTAAAGGAGCATAATGCCCAATACCTTTTGTTTAAACCAACAGCGTCTGCGCTGTATGAGCGGTCGCGTTGCAGCTGGTGAATCGCAGGCTTCGCAGCCGACAGGTCTAGGCGCATGACGACACGTGTGCCCCGTATTTTGGCGCTTGACTGTATGGGCGGTGATCATGGTCCGTCCGTGATTGTGCCTGGTGCTGCAATAGCGCTCGAACGTCATCCTAATCTTCGCTTTGAATTGCACGGCAACAAAACGGCCATAGAAGCCGAGTTGGACCGCGTCCCCCACCTCGCCAAGGCAGCCACGATCCATCATACCGACACGGTCATCGGCATGGATGCCAAACCCAGCCAAGCACTACGGCGCGGCAAGGGGTCGAGCATGTGGAACGCCATTGAGGCCGTAAAAGCGGGGCGTGCCGACTTTGCCGTCTCAGCGGGCAACACCGGCGCGTTGATGGTATTGTCGATGATGATCCTGCGGGCCATTCCGGGTATTGATCGACCGGCGTTGGCGGGGCAATGGCCGACAATCCACCGCTCTTCGATTGTGCTTGATGTTGGCGCCAATATCGGCGCCACGGCGCGGGAGTTGGCGGACTTTGCATTGATGGGCGCTGCCATGGCGCGGGCCATCTATGGCATCGAGCGACCAACAGTTGGGCTACTCAATGTCGGCAGCGAAGAAATCAAAGGTGTCGAGGAAGTGAAACAAGCTCACGCTTGGTTGAAGCAGGTTGATCTTGATCTGGACTACAAAGGTTTTGTTGAAGGCGATCAAATCGGGCAGGGTCTTGTCGATGTCGTTGTGGTGGAAGGCTTTGCTGGAAACATCGCGCTTAAGACCGCGGAAGGTACAGCCAAGCAGATCGCCACCTATCTCAAAGAGGCTATGACATCATCGCTTAAGACCAAACTCGGCGCGTTGCTGGCAAAGAGCGGGTTTAATGTGCTGAAGCACCGCATGGACCCGCGCCGAGTTAATGGTGGTACATTTCTCGGTCTCAATGGCATTGTAATCAAAAGTCACGGCGGCACAGACGCAATTGGTTTTGCCAGTGCCATTGAAGTTGGCCACGGCATGGCGGCGCGTGACATTGTCGGGCAATTAAAGGGGGATCTGCTGGCGTTCCACAGCAAGCTCGATGCCATCGAGGCCAGCCTCAGCAAAAGGGATCAGACTAAATCCGGGACTGACGCGAAGTCTGAAACCAACGAAAAGTCTGGGGCTGCGATTTAAAATGCCGCGCTATCGAGCGCACGCGACATGTATCGAAAGGACTGACACGTGGCAGTAATGAGATCGGTGATCCGTGGGGTCGGCGCTTATCTTCCCCGACGTATCCTCACCAATGCCGAATTGGCGCAGATGGTGGATACGACGGATGAGTGGATTGTTGAGCGCTCGGGCATTAGTGAGCGGCATATTGCGGCGGACGGCGAAAAGACCTCCGATCTTGGCATCCACGCGGCGCATCAAGCGCTGGTGCGGGCGGGCATTGATCCGATTGAGATTGATCTTGTGATCTGCGCGACGGCAACTCCGGATCGGACATTCCCAGCAACCGCCGTGCGCATTCAGAAAGAACTTGGCATATCCAAAGGCGCAGCGTTTGATGTCCAGGCGGTTTGCTCTGGCTTTGTCTACGCCTTGACAACGGCAGACGCGTTACTGCGCACGGGGCAATTTAAACGTGCGATCGTTGTTGGCGCTGAAACATTCTCGCGCATACTCGATTGGTCGGATCGAACGACGTGCGTGTTGTTTGGCGATGGCGCGGGGGCGGTGGTGCTTGAAGCGCAGCCACAGACGGGTGGTCGCAATGATCGCGGTATCCTCAACACCATTATTCGCTCAGATGGTCGCTACGAAGATCTGCTGTATGTGGACGGGGGACCTGGATCGACCAAAACGGTTGGGCATCTGCGCATGAACGGGCGCGAAGTGTTCCGTCATGCGGTGCAAAAAATTTCAGGTGTAATCGAGGAAACGTTGATTGCGACAGGATATGCAGCCGACGAGATCGATCTATTTGTGCCGCATCAGGCCAATAAACGTATTCTTGATGGTATCGCCAAGAAGCTGAACGTATCTCCCGACAAAATCGTAGTGACGCTAAACAAGCACGGCAACACGTCTGCCGCATCAATACCCCTGGCGCTGAACCACGCTTTTGAGAACCATAAGCTGGGCGAAGGTAAATTGGTGTTGATGGAGGCCATGGGCGGCGGCTTTACCTGGGGGGCCGTATTGGCGCGATGGTAACTGGGCACATTGCCCAATTTGATTTAATTGAGGCCATAGGTGGGGCCTTTGCGACACACGAACCTCAGAGTTTTAGGGTTTAATTTCAGAGTGTTGCATCATTGTTCCGTTTGACCGAGCGAGCGACGCCCGATACTGTCCCCCAAAATTCTGGGGAGTGAGTTCATATGACGACCAAAACATTGACCCGCGCCGATCTAGCCGAGGCGCTGGTTTTGAAGGTTGGCCTGCCGCGCAATGAATCGCAGGAAATGGTCGAACTGATTTTGAAAGAGATCTCCGACACACTGTCGGGAGGCGAACAAGTAAAGCTGTCATCGTTCGGGTCGTTTGGTATTCGAGCCAAGCAGCAGCGCATTGGTCGCAATCCAAAAACGGGCGAGGAAGTTCCGATTACCCCGCGTCGAGTGTTGGTGTTCCGGCCGTCGAACATCATGAAAGATCGGATCAACACTGAGCTTGGTGAGCAGAGCCGCTCAAACAAGACGGATGGGAAACCTGACGGCAAGCCCGAAGGTAAGCGCGGCACGTAATCGACGCCGCGCCGCGTTGGCGTTGTGAAGGCAATGATGCTGGTTCCGGCGGCAATGAAGCTTCGGAACTGATCATCACGGACCGGAGGCACGAATGGCCAAATCAATCGATGCATTTCGCACGATCGGTGAAGTTTCAGAAACCCTAAGCGTGCCGAAGCACGTGTTACGGTTCTGGGAAAATCGTTTTCCGCAGTTAAAGCCGATGAAACGTGGCGGCGGGCGTCGCTACTATCGTCCAGAGGATGTCGAGTTACTGGTAGGCATTCATGCGTTACTCCACGGGGCGGGTTACACCATCAAAGGTGTCCAGCGCATCCTGCGTGAAGATGGCGTCGAGACGGTAAAAGCAGCTGGACGAGGGGATGTGCCGAAACCTGCCGCAGCGGTTGGCAAAGTGATGGGCGCGCCGCGCGCGAGTGGGCTGGCCAAAGCTAAGAACCCAGTGGCTTTGACGCCGGAATTGCGGGCGCATCTGCTTGGTGTGGTCAAAGAACTTGAGGCCTGCCTGGCGCTGGCGAAAAGTCCGATTGAGCTTGCGCACCAAACGGCGGAGAAGGCTGACGACGCGCCGGTTTCGGTGGCGCGCAAGGTTGCCACGAAGAAAAAACGCGCATAGCTGACACGACTGAGTGAGGCTTAAACGTGATCGCCTGGTGCGTTGTGCTCGGCTAAGCTCGTGGTTTGATCCTGCCCATACCCTGGCGTTGTCGAGGATAACCACCGATGTCTGCGCGTCCGATCGATCTCTACTACTGGCCAACGCCGAACGGTCACAAGATAACAATTATGCTTGAAGAGTGCGGCTTACCGTACACTATCAAGCCCATTGATATTTCCAAGGGCGCGCAATTCACGCCCGAGTTTCTCGCCATCAGCCCCAACAACCGCATGCCTGTCATCGTTGACCCGGTCGGGCCCGGCGGCGATCCGATTTCGGTTTTTGAATCAGGCGCAATCCTGCAATATCTCGGACGCAAAACTGGAAAATTTTATCCAAGCGATGAGCGCGCGCGAGTGCGTGTGGAGGAGTGGCTATTCTGGCAGATGGCGGGACTCGGGCCCATGGCCGGGCAATGCCATCACTTCCGCAATTACGCGCCGGAGCAAGTCCCTTACGGCATCGAGCGCTACACCAATGAGGTCAACCGGCTCTATGGCGTAATGGATCGACAGCTGGCGCAGCACCAATTTCTAGCCGACGAGTACTCGATTGCTGATATGGCGGCCTATCCGTGGGTGCGGCCCTATAAAAACCAAGGCCAAGATCTCGCCGATTTTCCCAACCTGGACGCTTGGTTCAAGCGCATGCAGGCGCGCCCCGCCGTTGCCAAGGGTGTTAAGGTCGCCGAGGAGCTGCGGCAGAATTACAACCTGGCGACCGACAAGGAAGCGCAAAAGATGCTATTCGGTCAACGCGCACGCTGAAATTCTATCAGACCATCCCACTCTGCGGCATTTGCAGATCTGCGGTCTTGCCTCACCTCTGCGGTCTACGCGGGTTGACGGACCAACCGATCCCTTGCAGGCTAAGCCGAAAGTCGAGTGGGGGATTTCAAAATGCCAATCGCAGTCGGCGCACACATCGCGCGCCATGTTCTTTGCGCCATCATAGCGGGCAGCATCACGGCCTCGGGCATCTCGCCAGTATCTGCCGCCGACGTTGCCCACCTAGAAGGCGGCAAACTTAGCGCCATTTGGGCGCTTCCATTCGCCGGACTTTTGCTTTCAATCGCTGTCTTGCCGCTAG